>NZ_BAWZ01000043.1:0-39281 GCF_000698105.1 Geomicrobium sp. JCM 19037
ATGATACTTACAACAGGAATATAAAGCAGGTCGGGGTGTGGGAAGAAAAGAAAGATGGAACTGAATTTACTTTATTGCCGATTGCACATACTGCGCAACAAGCACATATTGAGGTAACTATAGATGATGAGGGGGATTTTCTAGAAGCGAGTGTGATTGGAAAAGTTAGTACTGTTCTTCCTTGTACTGAGAAATCTTTAAATCGTACTAGCAATGTAGAGCCGCATCCTTTACATGACAAGCTGATGTATGTAGCGGGTGATTTTCAAAAGTATGGAGGTCAAAATAGAGGGAAAGGTAAAACTCCGCATGAAATATATATTGATAATTTGAAAAAGTGGTCTCTTTCTAAAAGTTCGACGATGCAAGTTAAAAATATATACGAATATCTGAAAAAAGGCAGACTCATCGAAGATTTAATCGACGAGAACGTACTGCATGTAGATCAGAATAACCTTTTAATCAATAAGTGGAATAAAGATTATGAAGATATACTTGGTAAAAAGCCTAAAGTATTCGAATATGTAAATGAGCAACATTCAGTGTTTATAAGGTTTAACATAATGTCTCCTAAATTAAATAGTCCAGTATGGAAAGATAAGAAGATGTATGAGTCCTTTAATACATTTTACAATGATCAACTTGGTGAAAAAGGAGTTTGTTATGTTAATGGAAACGAAACTAATCTAAGTAATATACACCCAGCTGTAGTCCGATATCCTGGTGATAGCGGGAAATTAATTTCAGGAACAAACATTGGTTTTAGAGGAAGGTTTAAACATAAAAATGAAGCTGTCGGTGTTGGATATGATGTTTCTCAGAAAGCGCATAATGCATTAAAGTGGCTTATTCAAAAACAAAGTAGAAGATTTAAAGAGCGAGTGGTCATAATTTGGGGAAGTAATGATGAACCATTACCTGCGCCGAATGATGGTACAGATGTAATTCAAGCAACTAGTCAACAAGAGGTGAAGGAAACTAAAGCAGAAACCGGTGGGCATATCGCTAATAAGTTGTTTAAAGCTTTTGCTGGATATATCAATAATCTTAACCCTGAAAGTGAAGTTAGTATCCTAATATTAGATTCTGCTACTCAAGGTAGAGTAGCAATAGTATATTACAGGAATATAAACCAAAAGCTTTATTTAGACAATCTAATATACTGGCATAAAACATGTGCATGGAGACACATATATTTAGACGAACATAAGAAAGAGAAAGCTTTTTGGGGTGTTCCTACTACGGAAGATATTGCTTATGCCGCTTATGGACCTAGATTACATGACAAGGTGGTTAAAGGTTTCATAGAAAGAGTACTTCCTTGCATTGTTGATAAGAAGCCAATCCCAATAGATATTGTAAGAAGTACGTATAACCGAGCGATAAATCCAATTGCACTTAACTCAAAGGCAAGTAAATCTTATGAATGGGAAAAATTATTTAGTATTAGCTGTGCATTAATACGAAAAATTATTGGATCGAGGGAGTTTTGGGATGTGGCACTAAACAAAGAGACAACAGATCGAAGTTATTTATTTGGTCGCTTATTAGCAATTGCGGATTTTTTTGAACGTGGTGAATTAGAAGCGAATCGTGCAACAAATGCCATGAGATATATGAATACTTTTGTAAACAACCCCACGCGGACTTGGTCAACAATTGAACAATCGCTACAACCTTACTACGTGAGAAAAGGTGCTACAATTCGTTTTCATCTAGAAAGAATAGAAGAAGTAATGAAGAATTTTGAGCTTAAAGATTTCAATAATGAACCTTTATCTGATCTATTTTCACTTGGCTTTTATAGTCAACGTCACGAACTTTATAACCAAATCAAGAAGGGGGATACAAATTGAAAAATTTAGATAAGAAAATAGACTTTGCAGTAGTAATTTCAGTAGAAAAGGCAAACCCGAATGGTGATCCATTAAATGGAAATCGACCGCGTCAAAATTATGAGGGGTATGGTGAAATTTCTGATGTAGCTATAAAAAGAAAAATAAGAAATCGTTTGCAGGACATGGGACAACCAGTATTCGTTCAATCAGATGACCGTAAAGATGATGGATTTAAAAGTTTAAAAGCAAGAGCTGAATCTGATGAAAATTTAGCTAAAATGTTAAAAGATAATAAAGCATCTGTTGATCAGTTCTCAATAATCGCTTGTGAAAATTGGATGGATGTAAGAAGTTTTGGCCAAGTGTTTGCCTTTAGTAGTTCTAAAATATCAGTAGGGGTACGTGGACCGGTGTCGATACACCCAGCTATAAGCATCGATCCAGTCAATATCGTAAGCACACAAATCACCAAAAGTGTGAATTCTGTCACTGGTGACAAAAAAAGCTCAGACACAATGGGGATGAAACACCGTGTTGACTTCGGAGTGTACCTGTTCAAAGGAAGCATTAACACTCAACTTGCAGAAAAGACTGGATTTACCTATGAAGACGCTGAAAAAATAAAACAAGCGCTCGTCACACTGTTTGAAAACGATACGTCTTCGGCTCGTCCTGATGGTAGCATGGAAGTTCATAACGTCTACTGGTGGGAACATTCATCAGCACTCGGACAATATTCTTCTGCGAAAGTGCACCGTTCTCTACAAATCAAAGCGAAGACCGAAACACCAACGGCTTTCGATGAAGACAATTACGCTGTTGAGTTACATGAATTGGAAGGGCTCACTCCAGAAGTGTTACATGGACAATAACGTTGAAGACTATTTAATGCTATCAGGTTTGCAACATTTTCAATTTTGCAAACGTCAATGGGCGCTCATTCATATTGAACAACAGTGGGAAGAGAATGTGAAAACAATTGAAGGCAAACACCTTCACAAAAAAGCAGATCAACCGTTTGTAAAAGAAAAACGTGGAGAAAAAGTGATTGTTCGGGGAATGCCCATTCAATCTCATACTTTACAATTGAACGGTATTTGTGATGTGGTTGAGTTTCATAGCGACTCAAATGGAGTGTTCATTCATCAACTAGATGGATTGTATAAGCCAGTGCCGTTTGAATACAAACAATGTCGTGGGGACTTGTCCCTTATGCTCAAGCGCTATTATTAGCAAGACACATTCGAGGAGATTTAGATGAATATCCAACATTTCTTTGGAAGTAGGTGACCTATGCTCGATTTGATCACATACGATGTGAAAACTTCAAGTACAGATGGCCCAAAACAGTTAAGAAAAGTATCAAAGGCATGCCAAAATTACGGACAGCGAGTGCAAAATTCGGTCTTTGAATGTGTACTCGATACAGCACAACTAAAAGCGCTAACCTACAAGCTAGAAGAGATTATCAATGTAGATGAGGATAGCTTGCGCATCTATCGCTTAGGCAAAAACTATAAATCAAAAGTAGAACACATCGGAGCAAAACCATCAATTAATATTGAAGAACCGCTCATCTTTTAACTAGTGCGAACCCTAAGCGAACATAAAATCCCTAGGTGACCCGCCCCAGTATTTCGATCAATTGTGTGAAAGTGTGTGATTGGATTTGGTCTAATACGGGGATTTTGCTAATTTGTATAAGCAAAAACTTTAGGTTTAGGCGGAATTTGACTTTTTTACGGCAAATTCCGCTATCGCACTCCGTGTGAGTGCGGGGATTGAAATGTTTCATTTTATAATGATCAACTTGGTGATGAAATCGCACTCCATGTGAGTGCGTGGATTGAAATGAACTACTCCATTCTTTCGTAGTTATTATGGTTGGCCCCACTCTTCGAATAAATACGCAGATCGGGGTGCCAACACCTCCAATGTCCCTCACTGTCCCACTTACTAAACGTTATATGTACGTCTATAAGTGAAGGTATCACACGAGTAGTAGCTAATCGAACAACCTTTTCCATATCAATGCGGAGATGTCATTTGGATAGGAACTTACCCCACTTTTCCGCATTCTATATGTTTTTTGTTGCTGCTAATGGCATTGAGATAAGCAAATTCGAAGTTTAATCTTTTTTAATAAGGGAAAAATGTGTACTAAGATAACAACAATTGTAGGAGGGCGCAGTGATGAGTAAGAAAAGTATTTTTCTAACATCTTCAGTAGCTGCTTTGGCTGCTGGTGCAACATATTTAGTACGTAACCCTGAGAAAAGAAAAGAATGGGCGGACCGTGCGAAATCTGGATATAATAAGATGGTCGGATCAGCAGCGAATAAAAGCTCAGACATTCCACTAGAGCAAAGAATTGGGAATCCCGACCCAATGGATATTAATGACAATGAAATGGTCGCAGAAGGGTCGACGTACTCGGTTGACTATTACAACAAAGAGCACGAAGACCAACCTAAACCTCACTAAATAAAGGGATGAAAAGCAAGGAAGGATTTACCTTCCTTGCTTAATTTAGGTTCAATAAGGTATACTTCAACGGAATGTTTCTCATCATTTGATTACATAATAGCTTGAGGTGTCTGTACGTGATCACAAGACGAACGACGATAATTTCAGAATTGCAACGAATTGGAATTATTATTTTCGGGGCAGCTACTGCGGCTTTTGGCCTGAATTTCTTTTTGATTCCAGCAGACGTATTTGCTAGCGGCCTGACAGGGGTAGCACAGTTTGTTAATGCGCTCATCCCGATATCTACAGGTGTATTGTTACTCGTATTGAATATCCCGGTTGCGATCCTTGGTTGGATAAAGGTCGGCCGTTTGTTCACGTTTTATAGTTTTTTGCATGTTGCGTTAACGTCTTTCTTTTTGGAGATCATCCCAGTTCAAGGGCTGACTGGAGATATTATGCTCAATGCTGTGTTTGGCGGTATTATCGTCGCTATCGGTACGTCGTTGCCACTTCGGTTTGGTGCTTCTGCTGGTGGGTTGGATATTATTGCACTCGTATTGGCGAGAATGAGTGATCGCCCAGTTGGGGCATATTTCTTCATGTTGAACGCATTGATTGTTGTGTCTGCAGGGTTTGCATTCGATTGGGAACAAGCACTCTTCACGCTCGTTTCAATATATGCATCGTCTAGAATTATTGATATGGTTCACACAAGACATGTAAAGTGTACAGCGTTAATTATTACGAAAAAAGCGGACATTTTACGTGAGCGTATTCATGAGCATTTGACGCGAGGGATTACGCGAATGCCTGCAAAAGGTGGATTTGATGCTTCTGAAAAAGAAGTACTCATGATTGTTATTACAAGGTATGAGCTCTATACGTTACGACAGATCACCGAAGAAGCTGACCCTGAAGCATTTACGAATATTGTTCCGACAACTGAAATCTTAGGTTCATTCCGAAAAGATGACTAGGAGGCGGGTGTATGAACTTTAGCGTAGTGGTGGATAACGAAGCAGCCGGTAGTGTTGTTCGAGCAACGCTCTTAAATGATACGAAGGACGCGTTGCACCTTTATTTTCCAACGAGTCAGCGATTGTCCGTTCGGCTTTATGATTCGGCAGACGACAACGCGTTGGTGTATGTGTCTGAGCGGGAGTGGATGTACATGCAAGTTGTGGAGGATGTGTACGTTGCTTCTGGCGAAGAGGTTGTATATGAAGAAAAAATTCCAAACCGGTTATTATCTGCCGAACATTCCTATCAAGGGTCGTGAAATTGACTGCCAAAAAAATGAACGGGACATCTGTTTCAGAGAAGATACAGCAAACGGTTACATTTACACGCCAAGCGTAAATACGCTTGGCTTTTGTTTGTCAAAATTGGAAACCGTATCGCTTGGAAACAACATCATAGAAGCCGAGGGAGTTGTACAACTTTTTGGTTGCGATGTTGTTAACACCTGTTTCTAATTCGATTCCTTTTAATCCATGTTGCTCAGCCCAATGAATGACGGCCAATAACAGCTTTTTGGCAATACCTTTATTACGATGACCTTCGTGTACGTATAAATCATTCAGCCAAATGTACTTGCCACCTTTACGCAAACTGAATTGCGTATTTAAGTAGGCTGCACCAATCATTTTTCCATCCTCTTCAGCGATAAAGAGTTCAGCGTTCGTGTGAGGGGACTGTGTCTGTAGTAAAATATCGTACATGTTCTGGTAAGCATCGTCTCCACCGATGGATTCCATTTGCCCCATTAACAAATCGGCAGCTTGATGAATTGTTTCATTATCATGATGTTCTTCAAGTTTATAAATGTTCATGACACCCCTCCTCAAAATACCCATTGCATTGAAATGTTTTCCCAGGGAATACTTCAATTATGATAGCATAGGTATGATCATTTAGAAACGAATCGGTTTTCCCACAAAAATGTAACATCTTGTTCAAAACAGTAGGAATGACTTGTGATAAGATTGTGAGAGAAACCTCAAAGGTAATGGAGGGGTATGATGGGTGAAGTGTTTGAAGTGCTGTCATTCAGAGCTTTATGGACGCCTGAATTAATTGCAGTGCTTCTTATTATAGGGGCATTATATTTTTTACTTACGAGACGTTGGCGTACTCGTTTTACGAGTGCAGGCAAGCAAACCTTTAAGCAAGATTTAATGTTTGTGACAGGACTTGTTTGTTTGTACTTAGGATGGGGGAGCCCACTTTACAGTGTAGGACACATGATGGTTTCCATCCATATGATTCAAATGGTTTTCGCGTACTTTTTGGCCGTACCTTTATTTATTCTGGCACTACCAAAATGGCTTCTTGCCGGCGTTTACAATTGGTTGGACAAGAAGGTACAACCTTTGCGTATGTTAATTTTTCATCCAATTATTGGACTCATCTTTTTTAATGCACTTTTTTCGATCTATCACATACCGGTAGTGTTTGACTTTTTAATGTTACGCCGGGTGTTCACAGCGTATACGAGATGGTCATGTTCGTTGCTGCAATTATGATGTGGTGGCACATGCTTGCGCCACTGCCGAGTAAACAATACTTGCACGACTTTCGAAGAATTATTTACATCTTTGGAAATGGGATACTCATTACACCTGCGTGTGCATTAATTATTTTCTCTGGTACGGCACTTTATGATACCTATACTGATATGAGTTTTTGGGCACAAGTGATGGCGTACTGTATTCCAGGTGGGGCGGCTGTTCCTGCATCGATGTTTGGTGGCCCAGGGGTTCTAGGTGGACTTGACGCATACAGTGATCAGCAACTTGGCGGTGTTGCCATGAAAGTTGGACAAGAGCTCGTGTACGGGACAACGATCGGTTTTGTCTTCAAACAATGGCTGCAAAAAGAAAGCCATCAAGATGGCGAGTTAACGATTAGTGATATTCCGTCACACATTAAGACCGGGGAGCGCTAGGAGGAATCGGACTTTGAAACAACAGATCATAAAAACAGCGAGTATATTCATGCTGGCTGTTGTACTTAGCGGTTGTGGTTGGTTATATGACACTGGAGGGGCATCTTCAGAAAATGGTCAGGATACGTCGGACCTCGACTTGGAGATGATTGAGTTTACAGCGGTTAACCAATTTGAAGAAGAAGTAACCGAGGCAGATATGGAAGGTAAGTACTCCGTTGTGAACATGGCCTTTACTCGCTGTCCTTCGGTATGTACAATGCTTACACCAAATATGGGTATGGTCCAAGACGGTATTGAAGAAGAAGGTATTGATGCGTCGTTGTATACCTTTACAGTAGACCCTGAATTTGACAGTCCAGAACGTTTGGAACATTACGGTGAAGCATATGCTGCGAACTTCGACGTTTGGCAGTTTTTGACCGGATATGAATTAGAAGACATCCAGCAAATTGCAAACGAGACATTTAATTCAGTCGTACAACCAGCTGAAGACGATATTATGCATACGACGTATTTCTTCATCGTCGACCCAAACAATCAAGTGATTCGTTTTTACGATGGGTTAGCAGACGATGTTTCACCCATTGTAGAGGATTTAAAAGAACTCACAAACGAATAGTATTCGAATAAGATAACAGTTTCTTGGGCCACATAACTTCGGTTATGTGGCCCGATTTTTTGTGAATGTAAAAAGTTAGGCAGTGGTGGTAAGAGAAGTGAGTGTTGTCTAGTCGCCAAGCCCATACGTATACCGAGAAGAGTCAATCGTCGTTGCCTCTTTATGCGCACAATCATACTCTCCTCACCTAGTGGATAGAGTCTGAGTACGCCAGTTGCTCCGGCTTTTTTGTTCATAGAATTCGTAAGAAAATCAGTCAATGGAACTGATAAAAATACACTTGAATTAATTTTTATCCAAGTTTATAATGAACATACACATTGTATAAATATAAATAGAGGTGAGAAATTATGAAAGTGGCGATCGTCGGTGCAACAGGATATGGAGGGATTGAGCTTGTTCGAATACTCCGGCAGCACCGTCGGGTCGAAGAGCTTTCCGTCTATTCCTCATCTTATGCAGGGACTTCGTTTGGAGCGTTTTACCCGCATATTCAAGACATTTATCGAGGCATATTGAAGAGTGTTGAAACAAAACAGTTAGCAGATGATTATGACATCGTTTTCGTCTCAGCCCCACCAGGTGTGGCGGCAGAATTGATGGAAGGTCTGCTAGATGGTAACGCGCGCGTCATTGATTTATCTGGAGATTTCAGGATTCAAGACCGTTCAGTATACGAAGCTTGGTACGAGCGCAACGCTGCGAAACAGTCATTCATCCAAGAAGCAGCTTACGGGTTGAGTGAGTGGAATAGAGAAAAAATTGAAAATGCAAGACTGATTGCAAACCCAGGTTGTTATCCGACAGCAATCTTGAATGGTTTAGCACCGTTAGTGAAAGAAAACGTACTTGATATGAGTTCGATCATCATTGATGCAAAATCAGGCACGACTGGAGCGGGTAAGAACCCGAGCGCCATGACACATTTCTCGGAAATGAATGAGTCATTGAAAATATACAAAGTGAATGAGCATAAACATACACCAGAAATTGAACAAGTACTATCGGAATGGAATCCAGCTGCACAACCTGTCACGTTCACCCCTCATCTTGTACCGATGACAAGAGGATCATGGCGACAATGTATGCAACGTGCCAGTCATTATCAAAGGAAGACATTCTCGCAATCTATGAAAAATATTATAAATCCAAACCGTTCGTGCGAATTCGTAAAGACGGCTTTCCTTCGACGAAAGAAGTGCATTCGAGTAATTTTAATGATATTTCCTTCTCGTTTGATGCACGGACAAACCGAATGACAATCGTTTCGGTGATTGACAATCTCATGAAAGGGGCGGCAGGGCAAGCCGTTCAGAACATGAACATTATGCAAAAGTATGATGAAGAAGAAGGGCTCTTCATGTTACCTGTGTTTCCATAAAAGGAGTGTATAAAAATGGGAGAAACAAGTTTCGTAACTGATCAAGTATGGTCAAAGATTCCGGACGGCAGCATCACAACGCCGAAAGGATTTAAAGCAACAGGTATTCATACGAAAGTGAAGAGAAAGCGAAAAGATTTAGGCATCATCTACTGTGAACAACCGGTGCCAGCGGCGGCCGTCTATACACTGAACCAAATTCAAGCTGCACCCATCGCGTTGACGAAGCAAGTGCTCGAAGATGGAGGGCATGTGCAGGCGGTTGTCGTGAACAGTGGGCACGCAAATGCGTGCACCGGTCATGCAGGATTGGTGGACGCCTACACCGTTCAGGAAAAAGCAGCGGACGTATTCAACATGCAAGCAGACAACGTCGCGGTTGCGTCAACAGGACTTATCGGTGAGCGTATGAAACTAGAGAAGATTCTTCCTGGATTGGAGCAACTCGTCCCAACGGAAAGTAAAGAAGAGGCGTCGAGCTTTGCAGAATCCATTTTGACAACCGACACAGGAACTAAAGAAGTGTGTGTGCAAGTGCATCGATGGGAAGGTCGTAACGATTGCTGGTGTGGCAAAAGGATCAGGATGATTCATCCGAATATGGCGACGATGCTCGGTTTTGTAACGACTGACGCTCATATTGAGCACGACGTTTTGCAACAAACACTTTCTAAAGTGACCGACCAAACGTACAATCGCATAACCGTTGATGGTGATACATCGACGAATGATATGGTGCTCACGATGGCTAGTGGGGAAGCAAACAATCAATCGTTAACACCGGATCATCCGGATTGGGACGCTTTCCTTCGTGCATTTACGCATGTGAACGAAGAACTTTCAAAAATGATTGCGAAAGACGGTGAAGGAGCGACTAAATTAATTGAAGTCGTTGTGAATGGCGCGCCAACAAATGAATGTGCGGGTAAAGTTGCGAAGCAGATTGTCGGAAGTGATCTCGTAAAAACAGCTGTTTACGGGGCAGATGCCAATTGGGGAAGAATTATTTGTGCGATCGGGTATGCAGGTGTTCCGATTAATCCGGATACGATTGATATTGGAATTGGCCCATGTCAAACGCTCCTCCAAAGTGAGCCTGTCCCATTTGATGAAGAAGAGATCAGTGTTTACTTACAAAACGATACGATCCAAATTAAGATCGATCTTCATGTAGGTGAGGGCTACGGTAAGGCTTGGGGCTGCGATCTTACGTATGATTATGTTCGAATTAATGCGGGGTATCGCACATGAGAAAACGATACATTGTTGTGAAGTGTGGGGGGTCAACAATTAATGAGCTAACCCCACTGTTTTATGATCGTTTAAAACGCTATCAACAAGAAGGAAATCATCTCGTTGTTGTGCACGGTGGTGGCAGCGATGTGAACGATATGCTTGACATTATGAATGTGGAATCGACGTTTGTCGGTGGTTTACGACGTACCACACCAGAAGTGCTTGCTGTAGCGGACATGGTCTTTAACGGAAAAGTAAACCCAAAAGTGTGCTCGGCATTGCAACAAGCAGGAGTAAAAACAGTCGGATTATCAGGGTGTGATGGACCGATGATTCAAGCCAAGTTGTTAGATGAGAACACATTAGGGCTTGTTGGTGAAGCGGTTGAGGTGAACACAGATCTTCTAGACCAACTGACGACCCGGGGATTAACGCCTGTCATATCTCCAATTGTTTCCGGGCCAAAGGGCAGTCGGCTGAATATGAACGCGGACACAGCCGCCGCTCATTATGCGTCGTCACTCGGTGCGAGGGAAGTAATCTTTGTTACGAATGTACCGGGCATTATGAAAGAAGGAGCAGTTCTTCCTACAGTGAGTGAGGAAGAAGTGCAAGCCTTTATTGACGATGGAACGATTTATGGCGGAATGATCCCAAAAGTCCAAGCGGCGATTGCCTCACTTACGGGAGCTGTACAAAAGGTAACGATTATTAACGCAGACGGAACCGGACAAGGAACATCCATTCACAAGTCCGTCGTTCCGATAGTTTAAAGGGAATGGGAGATAAACATGCAAACGACTGAAACCAATCATCTATTTCCAACATATAAAAGATGGGACCTCACGTGGAATCGAGCGGACGGAAGTAAAATTTATGCAAATGACCAAGTTTTTCTCGACTTCATGACCGGAATCGGAACCGTCAATATGGGGCATGGACATCCCGCAATTATTGGGGCTGTGGAAGAACAGTTACACGCGGGCTGGCATGCTTCCAATATGTTTCATTATAAATCTCAACAACGAGCGGCCGATACGTTAAGTCAATTGTCCGGCTTACACAATGTTTTTTTTACAAATAGTGGTGCGGAATCAAATGAAGCTGCCATTAAATTAGCAAGAAAAGCAACTGGGAGAAGTGAAATCGTTTCTTTTCACCAGTCTTTTCATGGAAGAACCTATGCAAGCATGACCGCCACCGGGCAGGAAAAAGTACGAGAAGGTTATGATCCGCTACCTGAAGGCTTCACGTACGCAACGTTCAACGATGCCAATGAACTCGAACAGATTGTGTCAAGCGAAACCGCAGCCATTCTTTTGGAAGTGGTTCAAGGAGAAGGCGGCGTCAATATTGGTTCAGCTTCATTTTTGCAAGCGGTAGAAAACATTGCAAAAAAGAATGGAGCACTCGTCATTATTGATGAAGTCCAGACAGGGATCGGGAGAACGGGGTACCCTTTTGCATTTCAACAATATGGCATGAATCCAGATATTATTACTTCAGCAAAAGGTCTCGGAAATGGATTTCCTGTCGGCGCTATGATTGGCCGGAAAGGGCTGGAGGTTTATTTTGGCGCAGGTAGTCACGGAACCACTTTTGGCGGCAATCCACTCGCAATGTCTGCGGTTAACGCAACATTGTCATTGCTCAATGATCAACTGTTAACAGCAGTTATAGAGAAGGGGAAACTGGTGCAAACCTTCTTGGAAACCGCCCAACAACACTTGCAGGTCATAAAAGAGGTGCGGGTGAGCGGGTTAATGATCGGTCTGGAGCTCGACTGTGATGCAGGCATGATCGTCGAAAAGTTGCAAGACGAAGGGATTCTTACCCTCGTTGCAGGGAAAAACGTGTTGCGGTTGTACCTGCACTTACGATCGACCCACAAGAACTTAAGCAAGGACTACAAATGATTACTCACGTGTTGAAAGAAGTGTCAAGGTAAAGGAGATGGAGACAATGAAAGGGTATATCGTATTAGAAAACGGCGATGTGTTCACAGGAGAAATGGCTGGTCAACAAAGAGAGGTGTATGGAGAAGCGGTATTTTTCACAGGAATGACCGGTTATCAAGAGGTCGTCACCGACCCTTCATACCGGGGACAAATTGTTGTTTTCACATACCCACTCATTGGGAATTACGGAATGCAAGATTACACCGATCAAAGTAATGAATGGCAACCAAAAGCAATCATTGTCGGGGAATGCTCCCCGGTTGGGCATCATCACCTGTCCTATTCATCTCTAACAGACGTGGCAGATCAAAATGATGTTCCAATTCTTACAGGCGTCGATACCCGTGCAATTGTAAAAACGATTCGTAGTGAAGGAGCAATGGGGGCGGTCATTACGACAAACCCGGACGTTGTTGACTGGTCGAACTATTCGTCTATTGAGAGCGTCTCGTATGTTCCGGACGTTTCCACGAAATCAATTGAACAATACGACGGTGGAAGCCTTCATATTGGGTTGTATGATTTTGGTCATAAAAATGCGATGGTCAAAGAGTTATCTGCTTTTGGAGCGAAAGTGACTGTTTTGCCATATGATACCCCGTTCGATACGGTAAAATCGATGCAGTTCGACGGCGTGTTGTTCTCAAATGGCCCAGGAGATCCGAAACAATTGCTGGAGCACTTGGATACGTATAAACAAGTGGCCATTCATCACCCAACATTTGCGATTTGTTTAGGTCATCAGCTTATGGCGCTAGCCTTTGGTGCAGATACGAAGAAATTGAAATTTGGTCATCGAGGAGCGAATCAGCCCGTCATCGATTTACAAACAGGCAAAGTAGATATGACCGCTCAAAACCATGGGTTTGTCGTAGATGAACAATCCATTGACCAGTCTTCTCTTGTTGTTACACATGAGAATGTGAATGACCAATCCATCGAAGGTTTGAAACATCATGAGTTGCCGATTATGACCGTGCAATATCATCCAGAAGCGAGTCCAGGACCGAAAGATAGTCACCCGTTATTCCATAGATTTTTCCAAATGATTCAAACAGAGAAAGAAGTGACCCTCTATGCCTAAAAAAACACATCTTAGAAAAATTCTCGTCTTAGGGTCAGGTCCGATTGTGATTGGCCAGGCGGCTGAGTTTGATTATGCCGGTACACAAGCTTGTCTAGCCCTGAAAGAAGAAGGGTGCGAAGTGGTGCTACTGAACAACAACCCAGCGACAATTATGACCGATGAGCGATGTGCAGATGTTGTCTATTTTGAACCACTTACGCTCGAAACATTGAAGGACATTATTATTAAAGAGCGTCCTGACGGCATTTTGGCAACGGTAGGAGGGCAGACCGGATTGAATTTGGCGCTCTCGGCGCATGAAGCAGGAATTTTTGCCAAATACAACGTTGAAATGCTCGGTACGCCGATGGCTTCTGTACAACAAGGTGAAGATCGTGAGCAGTTCCGCTCACTCATGTACGACATCGGTGAACCGGTACCAGATAGCACGATTGTCTCGACAGTAGAGGAGGCAGTCGCCTTTGCCGAAGGTGCTGGGTATCCGATCATCGTTCGTCCTGCCTATACGCTTGGCGGTGGTGGCGGTGGTCAGGCGTACAATGAAAATGAGCTCAGAACAATCGCTAGTGGAGGGTTAGAAGCAAGCCCAATTCGTCAATGTTTAATTGAACAAAGCATTGCTGGTTTTAAAGAGGTCGAGTACGAAGTGATGCGCGATGCAAACGATACGTGCATTACGGTGTGCAACATGGAGAACATTGACCCCGTAGGTATTCATACCGGTGACTCCATCGTCGTTGCCCCGTCCCAAACGCTTAGCGACCACGATTACCAGATGCTTCGCTCATCTTCACTAAAAGTCATTCGTGCATTAGGCATTGTCGGTGGTTGCAACATTCAATTTGCCCTTGATCCGAATAGTAATCAGTATTACTTAATTGAAGTCAATCCTCGTGTGAGTCGGTCATCAGCACTTGCCTCGAAAGCGACGGGCTACCCAATCGCAAGAATTGCAGCGAAACTAGGCATGGGTTACCACTTGCATGAGTTAAAAAATCCAGTGACGAAACATACGTACGCCAGTTTCGAACCTGCCCTTGACTATATGATTGTGAAGTTCCCTCGGTGGCCGTTTGATAAATTTCATGATGCTGAGCGCGTGCTAGGTACGCAAATGAAAGCGACAGGAGAAGTTATGGCGATTGAACGGAGCTTGGAAGCCGCTTTGCAAAAAGGGGTCCGTTCGCTAGAGATTCGTGTTGATGGTTTGAAGTTACACGGTGTTAGTCATATGGATACTGCTCAGCTTTATGATCTTGTCGAGCGCGCCGATGATCGCCGATTCTTTTATGTGTTGGAACTTTTGAGAAGGGGAGTATCTGCTGCTCAATTGCAAAAGATGACAGGCATTGATTCGTTTTTCCTCGATCATTTCATCTACCTCATCGAAATAGAGCAACAAGCAGAGAGTGCTTCATTAGAGACGGTGAGTACAGAGTCGCTTCGTACGTTTAAGTCGGCAGGGTTCCAAGATGTGTGGCTTGCAAAAGCGATGAACACGACAGCGGAGGCTATTAAAGAGAAACGGACGAAACTCGGCATTATCCCGAGTTTTCATCAGGTGGATACGTGCGCAGGAGAGTTTCTTGCTGAGACACCTTATTTCTACTCTACGTGGGGTACGAAGGGGGATGCAAGCGACGCTAGTGCACCTTCTGTCTTAATTGTAGGGTCAGGACCTATCCGAATTGGTCAAGGCATTGAGTTTGATTATTGCTCTGTCAATGCAGCACATGCTCTCAAAAAGCTCGGGTACGAAACGATTATGATTAATAACAATCCTGAGACGGTAAGCACAGACTATGAAACAGCGGATAAATTGTATTTTGAGCCACTCACCGCTGAGGATGTGATTCATGTTGCCGAGCGAGAAGATGTGAAAGGCGTCCTGTTGCAACTTGGCGGTCAAACGGGTGTGAAATTAACGGAGGCGTTGGAAGCTTCTGGAGTGCCGTTATTCGGAGCGTCGTTTGATGTTATTGATCAGTTGGAGGACCGTTCCCGTTTCTATGAACTTCTTCAGTCTTTAAATATTCCTCATATTCCCGGCACGACGGGGATGGATGAAGAAGATACAATCCGAAAAGCCGAACAGATTGGTTATCCGGTATTGCTGCGCCCTTCCTATGTCATCGGTGGTGAGGGGATGAGTATTTGTACCTCACAAAAAGAATTGGTTGCGTATTTGCAAGACGAAGGACGGGTCGTACAATATCCAATACTAATTGATCGCTATATGGCAGGCAAAGAACTCGAAGTGGATGTGGTGACTGACGGAGTTCAGCACTTCATACCAGGAATCTTTGAACATGTGGAACGAGCAGGCGTACACTCAGGTGATTCAATTGCTGTAACACCCCCATTTTCTTTGCGTACAAAGACGAAAGAACTTACGAGTGTTTATGCGAAAAGAATTGCTAATCATCTAGGGTTTGTTGGACTGTTTAATATCCAATTCGTTGATGTTGATGGACAGCTTTATGTGATTGAAATTAACCCACGAGCATCTAGAACGGTACCGATCTTTGCAAAAATTACCGGAGTCGACCTCGTTGACCGCGCAGTGCAATTACTAATGGGAGAATCTTGGCAATCGGTATTTGGTGACGTGAACGGACAGCTCGAGGACATGGACTTTTACTCTGTGAAAGCACCTGTATTCTCAAATGAAAAGCTTGCGGGAGTAGATCCTTTATTAGGAGCAGAAATGAAATCAACGGGTGAATTATTAAGTTTCGGTAAAACGATACAAGAGGCGATGACACAAGCTTTTGCTTGGAAAGATGGTCAAATTCCTAAAGTTTATGAACAACGAGGCAGTGTTTATTGTCAAGTTGGAGAAGATCAACGACATCAATGTGAGGAAGCGGTCCATCGTCTAAAACAAAAAGGGTTTTCCATTATTGACAGTAGCCAAACCGACATTAGTTTCTCCAAATGGGCACAGCAAACGGATGCACTTCTCTATATAAGTGTGCCTAGTGTTGGCACGAAAGAATTTCACGAAGAACGGGAGCACGCAAAAAAGAATCGGATCGATATTCTTTCATCTCCGGATACACTAGATGCATTTGTAAATGCAATGTCCGCCCAGCATGAAAGTGTACCGCTCTCGATTTGGCAGGGAAAACAATCACAAAAGGTGGGGCTGTAGATGCAACAAACAAAAACGAACATCACCGGCAAAGATGTGCTCACATGGAAAGACTTCACAACCGAGGAAATTGAACAACTTCTCGAACAAGCGAATCTGCTTAAAAAGAAACTAAAAAACAATGAATCTCACGAATGGTTAAAAGGGAAATCACTCGGGATGATCTTTCAAAATGCTTCGACCCGTACACGCGTATCTTTTGAAGTTGGAATGACGCAATTAGGAGGCACGCACTTTTTCTAAGCGGCGAAGATTTGCAAATTGGCGTGGTGAGCCGGTTGAAGATACAGCGAGAGCAATGTCACGCTATGTGGATGCCATCATGATTCGTGCCAATGATCATGGGATGGTCCAAAAGCTAGCAGAGATGAGTGATGTTCCCGTTATTAACGCATTAACGGACCTTTATCACCCGTGCCAAGCGCTTGCTGATGCACTCACGATACAAGAACAGTTTGGCCGTTTAAAGGGGCTAAACATTACGTATGTAGGAGATGGGAACAACGTTGCCCACTCTCTGATGATCATTGCTGCAAAACTAGGCATGAACATGACGATGGCTACACCACAAGATTACGAAGGAGATGCTGACGTTTGGGACGCGGCGCAAAAACAGGCCGAGCAAACAGGCGCAACGATCCGACATGTCGTCGATCCTGAACGAGCCGTTTCGGATGCGCACATCATCTATACGGACGTGTGGACGAGTATGGGTGCAGAGAAAGAGCAACAATCAAGGCTAAAAATCTTTGAAAAGTATCAAGTCAATGATCAGCTCATGGCGAAGGCCCAACCAGGTGCGATCTTTATGCATTGCTTGCCAGCGCATCGAGGCGAAGAGGTGACCGCTTCGGTTCTTGAAGGCAAGCAGTCCGTCGTGTTTGATCAAGCTGAAAACCGTTTGCACGTTCAAAAGGCCATTCTGACTAGTGTAATGGAAGTACCGGCCACATAACTGTATAGCGTGACCGGTAAACGACCCCTGATGTTCGTGTGAAATGAGCGTTCGGGGCGTTTTTTTGTGTTGATCTTTACGAGTTGGCGTGGCTCTATGTATGGTTTCTAATCAGTGGCTAGGCGCACATGTAAATGCTTTCGCATGGTGCTTTTCAATCTTTAAAACCCTCATCTTCTTTTCTGCGGCTGTATAAAAACGTTATACTTGTCACCGCCTATTTTGTTTGGCGTTTATAAGAGAACATCAGTACAATAGAGTATGAAATTATCGTTTGAGGTGTAAATGAGTTTACATAAACGAATACGTGGATAGACATATAAACGATATAGAGAGCGGGGCTGACAATATGCACCAAAGATTAATAGTAGGGTTACTCGTCTTTGCGGCAGTAACGGTATTATCGTATTTCATTTTGGGATTTGCTTTACCGTTGGAAGAATGGGCGATCTTGCTCATGTCTATAGCTTTAGGGTTTATTGCGGAGTTTGTTTTCTTTAAGTTGAGAACATGAGACACGGACAGGCGCACAATTTAAAGATGGTCATAAACTAGTTAACGATTAGAAAGGATGGGAAGAATGCCGCGAATGTATGCTCAGCCGATGCGAGTGAATCAATATTGGTACCCACCTCAGTATCGAAACTTTGATCGGAGCCGACCGCCATCCCCCCATCATCATGGCGATGAGCGGTTTGGGCCGTTTTTACCTTTTCTAGCTGGTTTGGCTGTCGGTCCGTTATTCTTTGGAGGTTTTGGTGGTGGTGGTTATGGTGGTTACGGCAAGTATGGTCCACCGGGCCCGCCTGGTCCCCCAGGACCCCCAGGCCCACCCGGATATTTTTATGGTCCAAACTACGGACCGAACTACGGTCCGAATTACGGCCCTGGTTTCGGACCAAATTTTGGCCCGAACTTTGGCCCGAACTTTGGTCCTGGGTTTCGATAAACGAGTGAGGCCGCAAGCGACGCTTGCGGTTTTTTCTCGTGCACGTCACACCGTAATGTAAGTCATATGTAGGGTGCGACGGTTTTTGTTGAACAATCATTGTCTGTGCATTATAATTATGACTAGGTCATAATACTAAGTGTAATGTTTTAAAGAGGAGGTTCTGGGATGAGACAAGCGGGGATTTATGGGCTTGGTAGTTATACGAAAGGGCGCCAAGTTTCGAATAAAGCATTTGAGGAAACGTTGGACACATCGGATGAGTGGATTCGTTCGAGAACGGGCATTGAACAACGCGTGTTTGCCGATGATGAGGTGAATACGTCAGATATGTCTTACCATGCAGCTAAAGAGGCTTTAGCTCACGCGGACATGTCAGCAGATGAGTTGGACTTAATTATCGTTTCTTCTGTCACTGGTGATTATAAATTTCCTTCTGTATCTTCTCTCATTCAAGAAAGACTAGGCGCCAAAAATGCTGCAGCTATGGACATTGGTGCAGCATGTGCTGGGTTTGTGTATGGGGTTGTTACAGCTAGTCAATTCATTCAAACTGGAACATATGATAAAGTTTTAGTCGTTGGTGCCGAGAAGTTGTCAAAGATTCTTGACTTCAATGATCGAAACACAGCCGTTTTGTTTGGGGATGGAGCGGGAGCCGCAATCGTAGGCCCGGTTTCTGCGAATCGTGGCATCCAATCTTTTGAATTAGGTGCAAATGGAGCGGGAGCGGAACACATTAAAGCTGACCCGCTTATTCAAATGAACGGCAGAGAAGTTTTCAAGTTTGCGGTCCGGCAAATGGGGGATACTTGCATGAATTTGGTAGAGAAAGCCAATCTTACAAAAGATGATGTTGACTTTCTCGTCCCTCACCAGGCGAATATCCGGATTATGGAGGCTGCAAGAGAGCGACTGCAACTGCCGAAAGAAAAGATGGCGGCGACTGTACACAAATATGGAAACACTTCAGCGGCCTCGATTCCGATTGCGCTTGTTGAAGAGCTAAAAAATGGTAAGATTAAAGATGGAGATTTAGTTGTGATGGTCGGCTTCGGTGCTGGCCTCGTCTGGGGCGGCATCGCTCTTTATTGGGGAAGATAACTGATTTTCAATCATAAAGGGGAGAAAGAAAATGAAACGTCGTGTCGTAATCACAGGTATGGGTACGGTTAACCCACTCGGAAATGACGTGGAAAGCTCATTTGCACGCGCGCTTTCTGGTGAGAGTGGAATTGACGTGATGACAAGGCTCGATCCTGAACATTTTACTACGAAGGTAGCTGGCGAAGTTAAAGATTTTGAACCAGAGAACTATATGGACAAAAAAGATGCACGGAAGATGGACCGCTTCACACAATTTGCAATGGCTGCGGCGAAAATGGCGGTCGACGATGCAAGTCTAGATATTAATGATGACAATGCAGAACGAGTTGGGGTATGGATTGGTTCAGGAATTGGGGGAATGGAGACGTATGAATCTCAATTCCGAACATTTCTGGACAAGGGTGCACGTCGGGTGAGCCATTTTTTGTTCCGATGATGATTCCAGATATGGCTGCTGGGCAAGTATCGATCCACTTTGGGGCAAAGGGAATGAATTCGTGCACGGTGACAGCTTGTGCTTCGGGGACGAACGCCATCGGGGATGCATTTAAGTTAATTCAACGAGGCGATGCCGATGCGATGATTACGGGTGGGTCTGAAGCGCCTATTACGAGTATGGCTGTTGCTGGATTCGGAGCAGCTAAAGCGATTACAACAAACCCAGATCCAAAAACGGCATCAAAACCGTTCGATGCGAATCGTGACGGTTTTGTAATCGGTGAAGGGGCAGGAATTCTTATACTAGAGGCACTTGAACATGCACAAGCGCGAGGAGCACATATTTACGGAGAAGTATTAGGGTATGGATCAACGGCAGACGCCTATCATATGACCGCTCCAGCACCAGATGGAGAAGGGGCAAAGCGTTCAATGGAACAAGCCGTCACTGATGCTGGCATTGAGGCTACTGACATCGGGTACATTAATGCTCATGGTACGAGTACAGCCTACAATGACAAATACGAAACGACGGCAATTAAAGATGTGTTTCAAGCTCATGCTAAAAACCTTGTCGTTAGCTCCACGAAATCAATGACCGGACATATGCTCGGATCAACTGGAGCGGTCGAAGCCATCTTTACATTAAAAGCACTAGATGCACAAGCGGCTCCGCCAACCATTAATTTGCATGATCCAGACCCAGATTGTGATTTGGATTATGCGCCAAATGAAAAGAAGCAGATCAATACATCAGCGGCAATGTCCAATTCCTTTGGATTTGGTGGACATAACGCAACACTTGTATTCAAACGTTTTGAAAATTAATTTATGTATTCTAGGACAAGCCATTAGAGTGCTTGTCCTTTTTTTGTAAAAAAAAAGCCGTAAGCTTAAAATTCATCATCATTCGAATCTAAAAATTCCTCAATTGCTTGACGATTAGGTTCTTTATCGAATGTGAGTCGATTGTTTTGTTCGTCATCTCGCCATGTGTTATCGTAACTTCCCGCTACGGGAATCGTCATCGTCTCGATCGTAGGGTTTTTAAGCGTGAAATATTCTTTTCCCCATTCGAGTAACGTTCCTGTCGGTACGTTGGTTTGCACATTTGTGGTAAGTGTACTAATAATCGTTGGTGCATCCGCTACAGTCATATGTTCGGACATGTGACTGTGGAGAATTTCGATAAGATCCATTTGTCGAGCTGTCTTTTTGCCGGTTTGTCCATTTTCTTCACGGATATAATGTAACAGTTCTTCACTGTTAAAACCAGCCGTTTTATTCGGAAGATAAATGCCTTCAGGAGCAATGATGTCAAGGATTTCAAGAAATCCTTGTTCATTAATCTTCGCAAAGTAATCAACAGACAGATCGAAATTATCAACCAACGTTTCCCCTAATAGATCAGTACCCCCGAGATGGTAGACAGCATCGAGCGTGTCATCTTGATGGCCTGGAATCGACACGTAGCTGTCACTAAGCAATGATACAATTCTCGTTTCACCATCACTTGGATCAAATTGTGCGAGCATCATCGTACTGCTCTTCGGTTCCTTTTCCCCTTCAGACCCCTCACTGAAGATTAATACTTGGAATGGCTCTTCTGTAAATGTCTCTGTTGAGCTATTCGCTGCTTGTAGTGAAGAATGTTCAAGTTCAAGGGTAGCCGCATTCTCGCCATCACCTTGATAAGCGACTGGTATGACCACTAGCAGTGTGGTGAGAACAAGAAGGAAATAAACCTTGGTGGCATTGCCTCTTCGCATCCTCATCGCTTTCCCCCTCTGCTCGACTAGTAATTATAACAGAAATGTTTCATTTATGAAATCCTTATTACAAATTTCTTAATGAATCGATATAGTCGAGCGCTTGTTCCCGAGTCTCTATCTGGTCATTGAACCACAATTCTTCAACCGATTGAAGTGTATCCTTGATGATCGGTCCTTTTTCAAATCCTCTCACGAGTATGTCTTCTGCTTGAATGAGTGCAGGTAGATTTTTTCGTTTTTCTACGTATTGATTGAGCAGTGAATGTTTGTGACCTGTATGCGTACAAGCCGTGAGTCGTAAAGCATGATTGCTGATCTGCTTTACTGAGCGATGCAGATCACCGTACGTTGTGTTTTCACCTAACCTCAAATTAGATAACGTGCTTAATTCTTGTACGAGTCGTTGCTCTTGCTTCGTGACGGCAAACCGCTCTAGATCGGGCAAGTTGATCGTGTAGAGTGGATAGATTGTAGAAACTATGCCTCGATCTGTGGACTTGAAACATGCCAATGTTTCGGTTGTACGGTCGTTGTATCGTGCACCTGGAAAAAAAGATTGTAATACATGAAGCTCTTCCAGCCGGGCATAAGCTTCAGTAACCATCCCTTCATCAATCATCTTTTGCCATTCGTTTCGAATACGATCTACGGTAAGCTCCTGAATGGATAATTCAGCTTCTTTAATGAACCGGCGACTTTCCATCGTTAATGAAAATCCAAAGCGTCGTTCAAATCGAATTGCACGTAAAATGCGCGTCGGGTCTTCCATGAAACTGAGGTTGTGTAAAGGGCGTAATTGTTGTTTCTTTATATCGTCAACCCCTTCAAACGGATCCAATAGAGCTCCGTAATGCTCTTCATTAATCTGAATGGCTAGTGCATTGATTGTAAAATCTCGCCTGCTAAATCTTCTTTAAGACTTGTACGTCGTACTTTAGGTAAAGAAGAAGGGGCGTCATAATATTCTGCACGAGCACTCGCAAAATCAATCCACTCATCATTTATGAATACTTTAGCTGTTTTAAATGCTTCGTGTTCATGAACGGGCGCTTGGAATTTGTGAGCAAGCTTTTCGGCAAAGTCAATTGCGTCTCCTTCCACAACGAAATCCAGGTCAATGTTACGAATATCCAAAAACAAATCGCGGACGATGCCGCCAACGAGATAAACGTTCATCTGCTCTTCGTCTGCTACCTTGCCCAACTGCTGAAGAAATTGTGTGCGTGCGGGTCCGAGCATTTGATTGAGCCATTCAGATACATTTACGTTTTTTGACTTTTTGGCATCATATAACGCACTCAGTAAATCTGACCGAGAAATGATACCGATGAGCTTCTCATCGTCAATGACGGGAATACGACCGATATCGTGTCTCATCATAAGGTTTTCTACATCCTCAATGGGCGTATTGGCTATGCAAGAGATTACCTGTTCAGTCATATACTTTGACAGGGGCGTGACCAAACCCGTGGTTCGTCGCCCGATGTGCATCGCGTACACTGATCATGCCGACAAGCTGGCCATCATCAACGACGGGAAATCCTGAGTGCCCAAAACGAATCGCTGTCGCTTTTACATCTGCCATATTCATTTGTGAGGAAACGGTTTTAACTGGCGTTGACATAAATGTTTTGGCTGTCACTGCGTCGTCGATATAATTCGCTAAAGAATGAAGCACTGTTTCGAAGATGGAGGACCGATCCGTCTTTTTAACGGTAGCAGCGGCGGCACTAGGGTGACCACCACCGTCAAAAGATTCCATGAGCGTTTGCACATTGAACCGCTCAGATTGGCTTCGACTTACGAGAAAAACTGCGCGATTCATTTCAACGATAGCGATCGTGACGTCCGCGGTTGACAATGATAGCCAGTTTTCAACGATTAGACCTAAGTTTTGAACGTACGTACTTGAGCTCATGCAACTCACTGCAATATTTATCCCGTGTAGATGTTTTGTTTGAGCCATTTGCATGAGCTCTGTTAACAACTGTTGCTGGTCGGCGTTCAAAACCGCACCGTGGTAGGTTTGAATGACAGATAGAGAAATTCCGTCTTCAAATAGCTTGTGTAATACAGAAATATCCCGTATCGTCGTTGAGCCATAAGTGAACGAGCCTGTATCGCTGTATAAACCTAGTGCAAACAACGTCCGCTCCCATTCGGTTAGTGCAATTTCTTCTTCAAAAATCACTTCGGCCAGTATGGTGACCGTTGCCCCTGTTTGTTCTTGAACACCTGTGACCATTGTTTTCTGTGGATGATGATCATAGACAATGACCTCCGTTGGAGAAGCATTCTGAAGTACTTTTGAGCAACGTCCTACATCATTGACATCGACGAGAATAATCGTATGAATGTCGTCGCTATTTACATCTTTTTCTTCATAATATGAAAATGCATCCCGATTCAACGCCAAATACTGTTGCACATCTGGACTCACATGAGAAGGAAGCAAAAGGTGAGCATCGGTGTGTATCTTTTGGGCTGCAATCATGGAGGCAATTCCATCAAAGTCAGCATGAGTATGGGTAGAAATTAGCTTCATAAGTTCAACTCCTGTTTCGACATACCCTCCTCATGAGGAGGGCAAAGCGTGCATATACTAAGAGGAAATAAGGGGGCGGACGGCTTGGTCTTTCGCGTTTCAATGGCAATCCTTGGTATAAGTATAGCAACAATTGGCGGTGTAGGCTTGGTCGCGTACTCCAACTTGATTGTATCCGGATATAGTTTGTACGAGTTTTGGGAATTCATTAGCGTGCGTGCCGAGCTCTATCTATTGCTCGGAGGGTTGCTCGTTTCATTTATTTCACTCACTGGTAAGAAAAAGAAAAAACAAGCAAATCTTATTGAAAAGAAGTGACTAGAGAATAAAAAATTCACAGTCCGACTATACTGTAGATACAATTTTATCGGTATAGGAAGGGGGAGTCCATATGGCCCGAATACGTGACGTGTGGGTCAATTGGTTCGAAGGAGAAGAGAACGGATACAACATTTGTCCTTTTCATGAATGGAGAAGCGAAGACCGAATTGAAGTACTTGATCAAGCAGAAGTGGTATATGTGACAGATCGCTTGTTTCTACAACTAGAAAACAGCCTCGAGGAGATTCCTAGACAACTATTGGACGCCGTATATAAAAAAAGTGCGCTCAGAAAGAACATGTCAAAGTTACCCCTTGATTATTGCTTTATTGCAACGAACAAAAAAAGCTCGTTAGCGGTAGACACACTCGGATACGAAACACCAATTAGAAAAAGCCGTTTAACACCACGCCAAGAAAAATTAGCGTTAGAAGCGATCGAGCAAGATCAAGAACCACAATACACAGATGAGTTAACCGACATCGATAAGCATTACCATATCCTTTCTCCACACCCTACGGTCATGCACGGTTTAACGAGAAAAGAAAGACAGTTAAAACAGTTGCTGTTTATGGCCATTGACCAATTAAAATCGTCTGGTTTTGATGCCGAAATTCGCTATTGGTATACAGAATGGTCACCGGATAAGTATTTGGACATTCAACTGATGAGTAAAGATGAAGCATGGGACCGGTTATATGATGAGGTAAGAGGCGGGTGGAGTGAAGATCATTATGCGCTTTGTGAATCGTTAATTAAAGGTCAACCATTCTTTGAGAAGTTATGGGACATGCAGCACGAAAGTGAAATGCATAAATAGACGTTTTTTAAAACATCGTTACGACTCCGTTTACATCAGGAAAAAACTTGCTTATAATGAAGCGTAGGTTTAACGGACAAGGGAGGAAGTAATATGGACGGTTTGGCGTATACAATCATGCAAATTTTTGTCATCCTTTTTGCAGTCGGAACAATCGGGGGCAGCCTGTTTGTCGGTCATGTATGGAGAAAAGGATCGAAGAACCAATAATAAAAACTCTTGATCAAGGGAAGATCAAGAGTTTTTATATGTTTATTGGCGTTGTAGTCCCATGGCTTCTTCAGCTTTTTGTAGCATTTTTGTTGCACGTTCATTGGCGCGATCAGCACCTTCGTCCAACACTTGATCAATTTCGTCTGATTCGTATAGTTCAGTAAAGCGTGTTTGAATCGGGCGGATGCTGTCGACAACAATATCCGCTAAGTCCGTCTTAAATGCGCCATAGCCCTTTCCAACATAGGTTTTTTCAATGCTAGAAATGTCTTGGTCGGTAAGCGTAGCGTAGATGGTTAGCAAATTACTAATGGCCGGCTTATTCTCCTCATCATAACGCACGTCATTGTCAGAGTCTGTCACCGCACTTTTCATTTTCTTAACGATCGTTAACTCATCATCAAGCATTGATATGAATGCTTTTTGATTGGCGTCTGATTTGCTCATCTTCTTTTCTGGATTTTGAAGTGACATAATTCGTTTCCCTAGCACGAGCGTTTCAGGGAGGGTGAAAATGTCTTTGTATTGCCGGTTAAAGCGTTCCGCTAACGTCCTTGTCAGCTCTATATGTTGGCGCTGATCATCACCGACTGGAACGACGTCCGTTCCATATAAAAGGATATCGGCAGCCATGAGCGGTGGGTACGTGAGCAAAGCTGAAGATACACCGCTTTTGCCTTCAGATTTGTCTTTAAACTGAGTCATTCGTTCCAATTCACCGATATATGCTAAGCATTGCATAATCCAAGCCATTTGTGCATGGGCAGGTACTTCTGACTGATGAAATAGTGTTGAACGCTTCGGGTCAATACCAGAGGCGATATATAGTGCTGCCAATTTTCGTTTTTGGTCCCGCAACTTCTCCGGGTCTTGTGGCACGGTAATGGCGTGTTGATCCACCACGCAAAAGTAACTGTCGTACTCCTCTTGCAAGCCAACGAAATGTTTCATTGCTCCTAAATAGTTGCCAAGGGTAATAATTCCACTTGGCTGGATTCCAGAAAAAATGGTTTTCATACTCTCGCTCATTCCTTTCCTATAAGCCGTACATTATTCAATCTACATTCGCACATCATATAGCGACTAGCCCTTTTTTCTGTTCCGCCATCGGTCATAAATGAACGTGGGTATCAAGATAAAAAGAAAGGCTAGGGCAACGGGTCTTAGTGAGTATCCGGTTGTGTAATCAACGATGACAAACACGAGGAGACAAACCGCTAGAACCATTGTAACCACCCGCATTCTACCACTCCCTTAAAGCATAAGTATAGCAGAATCATAGGAGGGTTTACCATTGCAAAGCAGAACGAGGCGAGTATTTGTCGCTTTATGTGCAGCTTTTCTTTTGTTTAGTTACAGCTCCACCGAAACATTTGCCTTTTCGTTACAAGACACAGATGGGGCTGAGATTGCACTCCATGACTACAAAGGTGAGCAAGTTCTCCTTTTATTTTTCACAACGTGGTGTGAAGTGTGCCAAGAGGAATTGGCAATGCTGGCTGAGAACAAACAACAGTTATATCAAGCGGGCATTTCACTTATCGCCGTTAATATGACAGATGACGAACTGAATGAACGTGTTGTTGAAGAAGTGGCAAAGCAATTACCGTTTCCTGTATTGCTTGATCCCGACCAGTTAGCCAGTCGCCAATACGGCGTACTTGGGGTGCCGATGACGATCGCGGTTAATGAAGACGGTGAAGAAGTAAGCCGGTTTTTCGGGCCATCAAGCCTAGAACAGCTGCTCGTGGCATTTGACAATTCTTAACGAAACACGTACATGAGAATGACAGCTACAAAGTACAACAAGATAATGACAATCGCTGGCCACGTTCGCTCTCGGTAGTTCCTTGCCACGTAAATCGCTCCTGCAATGGCGATGCTATTGACGAGGAGAATGAGCCTGTAACGATGTTCGTCATGGATGCCGCTTGCAATATTGATCCGTCGTACAAGAAGTCACACACAGAAAGAATGAGTAAATTAAACAAATTGCTTCCGAGTATGGAGGCGGCAGCTAAATTGCGATTGTTTAAGGAAAGTGCCACATACACGGTAACGACTTCGGGTAACGACGTGGTCGTTGCAATAAGAAAACTACCGACAAAGCTCGACCCTAATCCGGTAATGACGGCAATTTGGTCCCCTGCAAAGGTGAGCACTGTACCTGAGATGAGAATGATGACTGCGGCAATGATGAAGCCAATCATTGCCCCTTTTAGTGTGTATTTTTCTTCTTGAAGATCGTCTTTTGAATCGTCAAGCTCTTCATTAGCAGCGCTAGACGTTTTTTGTAACACCCATATATTTAGTCCGTATAGCAACAACAAAAGGATGGATTCAATGCCGATGTTGAGAAGCGGGATCTCAATCGTGAAGAATAAAGCCAACACAACGATGACGGTCATCGCTAAGCCGATGTATGCCGTGTATTGTTGTTGACGATCGACATTGGAAAGGATGAGTTTTTTTCTATAAATAAGTAGAAACGTAGCTAAAATACCAATATTAAATATGTTGCTACCAAGTACGTTACCAACAGCCATGTCGGGGTTGTCGAGGTAAACAGCTGTAATGCTTGTCGTCACTTCAGGCAATGACGTCGCCCCAGCGAGTAGAAAGGTGCCAATAAGCAAGGAACCAAAAGAAGATAAGCGACTAATGGCATCGGCGTATGTACTAATTTTTACAGCAGCAAGAACAGTAACGATAACCGCAACAATAAACCAAATAAAAACCATAGCATTCATCCTTTGCATAACACTGATGACCTATAGTATACCCACTTTTTCAGTTTTTAGCAGTGACTTCCACTTACTCCAACAATTTCATCTAACAAAGAAATTCTGGTAGTGAAGGGCTGTGTACATAAATGCATCCAATAACAGAACAATAGGTTTATGAGTCGAGCGTCCGAGGGGTGTAATCATGAAGCTGTTGAAAGTAGGAGCCATAGTCATTAGTGTATGCAGCATACTTTTGGCAGGAGACATCGGTTTTTTAGAAGCTGCGAATGAGCCACATCCAGTACTAAAACAAAGAGCGGTAGAACGTAAACAGTTACCAATAGAGATGAAACGGTTTGCTCCAGCGAATGATGGCGTTAAAGGTGTATACGTATCTGCCCATTCTGCAGGTGGTGAACGGTTAAACTCATTGATTCAACTTGTTGAAGAATCCGAACTAAACGCAATGGTCATTGATGTAAAAGATGACTACGGCAACATCACGTTTACACCTGAAAGCGGTTCAGCGTACGCACATCGATCATCGCATATTATTGATGATCCAGAGGAGTTACTAAAACAATTGAATCAAAAGAACATCTATCCCATTGCCAGAGTGGTCGTATTCAAAGATACCCGACTTGCAATGGACCAACCTGAATTGTCTTTTTTAGAGGACAAACAAGTTTGGAAAAACAATCGAGATGAGGCTTTCGTCAATCCTTTTCGAGAAGATGTATGGGCATACAATGTCGATGTTGCAAAAATGGCTGCCCGTTTGGGTTTTAAAGAAATTCAATTTGATTATGTACGCTTTCCAGAAGGGTTTGAAACGAGAGACGAATTGTTGACGTATGATTTCGGCGAATATACTAACGCAAGTACGAGTCGAGACAAGTCGCGTGTTCAAGCAGTGACAGATTTTGTAGAATATGCCAAAGAGGAACTGCGTCTGTTTCATATCGATGTGTCCGTTGACATTTTTGGATATGCAGCGACTGTAGACGAAGCCGCGGGCATCGGTCAAAACTTCTCGCAAATCTCTGAGCACGTTGATGTGATAAGCTCGATGATTTATCCGAGTCACTGGACAGCACACTTTGGTATTGAACAACCAGATAAAGAACCTTATCGATTGACGAGTGCCTATGCACAAATGGAAAATGACGTGCTCGCACAGGTTAAGAATGCGCCTAAATCTAGACCGTGGATTCAGGATTTTACGGCAAGTTGGCTAGGAGAAGGAAACTACATTCCTTATGGTAAAGAAGAAGTGGAAGCACAAATACAAGCGTTACATGATCATGACATTCATGAATACTTACTATGGAATGCAGGCAATCATTATACAGAAGGGGTAAATTATACCCCGAAACGATCAATTTCGACATTTTAGGTCATGAAGAGTAGGGCTTTTCTCATGATATATTGCGTATTTTTTATGTTTATAGGTTTACGCTTCGTTCATTCGGGGTACTTCAATTATGGATAGGATAATATGTAAAGAATGTCACATAACGTTCAGTTGCTACATTAGAATTATTATTGTACAATTAATGTAACACGATAGCAGTGAACGTGCGCTGAAACGTTAATAGACGTAGTATACATGACTACTTGAGAATGTTAATCAGTTTAATATTGATCTTACATTGAGGGAGAGGGTCTTACATGGTGACGTTATTAACATCGCCGAGTTGTACTTCTTGTCGAAAAGCAAAAGGTTGGTTAGAGGAGCACGATATACCGTTCCAAGAAAGAAATATATTTTCGGAACCTCTTTCTGTACAAGAAGTGAAAGATATTGTACGAATGACCGAAGATGGAACAGACGAGATTGTATCAAAAAGGTCTAAGATCTTTCAAGAGTTGAATGTGGATGTGGATACACTCCCGCTGCAACAGTTGTTTGAGCTAATCAGTGAGCATCCAGGGTTGCTTAGACGTCCAATTATTTTTGATGAAAAGCGTCTACAAGTTGGTTATAATGAAGCGGAAATTCGCCGCTTTTTACCGAGGCAAATTCGGACGTATTTCTTACAAGAAGCACAAAAGCTCGTTAATTGACAACGGAAAAACTTCTACCTTAATGGCAGAAGTTTTTCTTCATTTTTTACTTCCAAACCGACTAAAATAAATCAGGCATAACAGACAACAATCGATGATACACTAATAAAACACCCATTTTTCAAGCGCAAATCTCTTGAAATTAAAAGTGATAAATGGTATAAATGAACAACCTTAGAATTCACATTCTTTTTCTTGAATGGGTACACTTATCCTTAACAAACTTAGGGGATTCGTATAGAATAGAAGAAGGTTTAAATTCGCTTAACGGTGTGAATAAGAATGTGAAGATCCACTTTAACCCGAGGAGGGAGAAACTGTGGAAATCGAAAGAATAAATGATACTACAATAAAGTTTTACATTACGTATGCAGATATTGAAGACAGAGGCTTTGACAGCGAAGAGATTTGGTACAATCGGGAACGCGGTGAAGAGTTCTTTTTTGAAATGATTAATGAAGCGCACGACCATGAGAATTTCGAAATTGAAGGCCCGCTATGGATCCAAGTACAGGCATTTGATAAAGGTTTAGAAATTGTTGTTACACGGGGTCAAATGAACGATGGCAATGTTAAGCTTGAGATTCCTGTGAGCAAAGACCGTGACGATGATGTTGATGAAAGCATCGTTGATATGCTCGATGAGCAGCTTCGCACACGCAAGAAAGACCGTGACGGAGCAGGTAGCGATGAGCCATTAAGTATTGTCATTGCTTTTAAAGACCTTGAGGATCTTTTACAACTTAGTAAATCCGTTAAGTTAGAGCACGTTCAGAACGAAGTGTATGCAATGGAGAATACGTATTATCTCCACATCGTTTTTGATGATTATTATGATGAAGACGATCAAGATAATTTGTTAAGTCGTGTCCTTGAGTATGGTCACGAGTCAGATATGTCCATTCATCGTATTAGTGAGTATGGAAAGACTGTTGTGAGTGAGAATGGCTTACAAGTACTTTCAACGTACTTTTCATAATGCGTTCACGAGCAAGTCCTAACGAAGGATTTGCTTTTTTTGTCGTTATAAAGGATTTAAGGTAGTCAGTGGAGAACATACAATAAGCTGGGTACTCTTGTTAGAAAGGAACGGAGATGTTTACAGCTTACGATGAAAAAAGACAGCTGTTTTGTTTATTAGACCAAGCTGAAGTTCCTAATGATCAAATGAAACAGTTGGTATGGCATTGTCCGATTTGTGAAGAAGCGGTCTTGTATCGGGCAGGAGGTAAAAACCGCCCGCATTTTTCTCATTATTCAAACTCTAGTTGTGCAGGTTCTGAAGAAACGAAAGAACATCGAGAAGGCAAGGAACGCTTGTATGCATGGGTGAAGACGTTTGCTGAAGAAGTTGAAGTTGAGAAATGGTTACCGATGATCGATCGAAGAGCAGATGTGTGGTTTCGTTATCGCGGGGTGCACTATGTATTCGAAATGCAGTGTTCTCCTGTTGACAGAATGGCGATTCGCGAGCGAACGTTAGCATATGAGTCGCAATCGATTCAAGTACTGTGGGTCCTACCAGCAGAATTAATGAAAAGAACAGCAACGGCAATCTATATTCAAGAGTGGCAACAAGAGGCATGTTTTCAGACCGGTTCGTTCCCTCCACAACTCATGTACCTTGGGCAACAACTGAGCATTGCGACGTTGTCTGCGTACATGTCTCCACGGAAATTTATAGCTTCTTGGTCTTCCCTTCCTCTAACTCCTTCCGGTTTTTCCCTACTCATTCACGATCATCTCAGTGTAAAAAATGAGCCGAAAGCACAACTATTTTATAAACAACAATCGCGCTATGGGAAGGTGAAACTGCAAACGGCTTTCAGCCAACACGTACAAGAGAGGTTGTATCGGTATAAATCCCCACTTTACTTGCACCCCGCTGAATGTGGATGGTTTGTTCCAGGTCAAGTATGGGTGAGTGAGCACCTGTCGTTTGGCAGACGTATGTATGGCTGTCATTGATTGAGTCCGAGCAACATGAATTTCATGAATGGATCAATGACGAGTTAGCCGAGGTGATGAAATGGTTAGGCATGTCAGAGCGACAAGCGATTCGTCTTATGAGTCAGTACGTCCAGCTGTTGCAACGCTTGCATGGACAGAAGCCCAATGACACATTGCTCCCGACGCTCGAGCTTTCCTTTCCGAAGTCTGCAGATGAGCACATCGCCAAGATCGACAAATATACGCTCGATTGCCTGTTACTTTTAAGAAAACCCTTTGAATCTCCTGCGCTCGTTGAATAAATGTACCGTGAACAAAATCGATACAAAGAGCAACGGGACGGCGAGAAGAAGTGGAATGAAGCGAAGTACAGACAACAAAAACAGCACATAACAAACAAATACGAAACAGAGGCCCAGCAGCATTTGTTTCATTCTTATCAACTCCAAAAACAGTTTGTCTATTTTATGCTCGACCACACAAAAAAAGACTGAAGAGCTGTTAGTCTTCAGTCCCATTCGTATATCTCCAAAACTCTCCATGTTTGACCGGTACGCATTCTACTTTCTGCTGTAATTGCAGTTTCTTCATTTCTGAAACCGCTTCTTTCGTCGTTAAATCAAACACTTCTGCAATCTCTTTTGTAGCGACAAATCTATACTTCTCAAGGAATTCCATTAGTGTACATGGGGTGTTTGGTTCCGGTTTGAAGCCGAGTAGATCTGTAAGAACTTCCACATAAGTGGAGTAGCTATGAAGCCCAGAAACCTTAACACCAGCGTCTTCAATACAGTCGTTAAAGAATATCATTGAAGGGACTTCCTGGACACCCATTTCTTCTGTTGTGCTCATGTCACAACGTAGTGCCCGAGAAATTGTACCTGAATGAAAATCATTGTTGAATTCTCTCTCATCCAAACCCGCCTCTTTTGCGCAGTCAACAAGAACGTCTTCCTCAGTTACATTTTTCTTATTCAAAAACAGCAGTTCCCGTAACCGTCTTAAATAGCGAATGCCACTTTGTCTTCCTTGCATTTCAGCAGCTTTTACCGCTAGGGCGGGCAATTCTGTGTTGGAGAAAGGATTCTCACGCCACACATCTCCATCACAACACATGCCTGTCTTCTTCGAGGTCACATCCCATAAGTCAGACAGTGAGCGATTGTTTTGCTCATGAATCCACGCACTTGTAGACGTAGGAACGATAAAGTATCTAAGGGTGATTAGATTACCGTATTCCATATTAATTTTCTTTAACGTCGGCTCGATTCCCCAGCATGCCGGGCAAAGAGGATCAGTAAAAACATACAGTTCAAGCTTTTTAAATGCTCGTTTCTCTGTGTGCTCCTCTTCACCACTACCGCAAATCCCTGAATTTGTATCACAATGTTGTTTAGCCGTCAGCAAAGGAATATCCCCTTTCCCCTAATGTGATTGATTCACCATATGAGACGCAGTAAGTGTAAGGCGATGAAAGAGTGCGTCGGAAGCGTCTAATGGAAGATCACTTTCGTCCATCGCTTGCTTCATGCATTCAAGCCAAGCTTCTGCTCGTTCAGGTGTAATCTCAAAAGGCAAATGTCTCGCCTCAATCTAGGGTGACCGTGTTCTGTTGTGTAGAGTGGTCCTCCACCCGTAAATTGTGTCAGAAATTGCTTTTGTTTTCGTTTAGTTTCTGACAGATCGCTAGGAAAAATTGGTGACAATCGCGGGTCTTCTGCGACGTGATCATAAAAGCGCTCCACGAGTCGGTCAATCGCTGCAGCACCGCCAATTTCTTCATATAAGGATTTCTCCCCTACATTTTCCATACAAATACCCCTTATTTCAGTTCTAAACATATTGTAGCAACGAGACAGTGAGACGGCAAATACTATGATTTATCGAATAGAAAAAGAAGGCAGATGCATGGGCGCATTTGCCTTCTTTTTTTAATAAACGACTATGCAAAAGATTGATACGTATCAAGTACTCTCGGAACATAAGCCTTCGTTTCTTTAAACGGTGGGATGCCATTATGTTTGTCGACATTACCAGGCCCCGCATTATAAGCGGCCAGTGCCAAGCTTACATCGCCGTTGTAACGACGTAACATATCTTTAATATAGCGGGTGCCGCCATCAATGTTTTGAGCAGGGTCATATGAATCAGTCACTTGTAACCCTCTAGCTGTGCCTGGCATGAGTTGCATGAGTCCCTGGGCTCCTGCATGACTCGTTGCTTGTGGGTTAAAGTTGGATTCATGTTTGATAATCGAGTAAATGAGTCGAGCATCTACACCATGTTCGTTCGCACTTTGTTCAATAAGGTGATTGAACGGACCCGGTGGTAATGTTGATGATGCGTATGTATGATTGAGGTGTAGCTCCGGTGCTTCAATATTTGCAAAATCAGACACGAAAGACCCATCAAAGTAGAGGGAACGATCCATTTGCATATCAAATGGGAAACGATCATTACCAACCGATTGTACGTTCGACAACACAGAGGCAAAATGTTCATAACCGCTTGCTGACTGGGGTTGCTTTGACGGAAGGGACGAAGTTGCCGGTAGCAATGATAAAGGATGAATCACTTTCATTTTAGTATCCTCCCTCATCTATAGTATACTTTGACTATAGCAGATTGTTGGAAGAAAGCGTAGGTCGATTTACATTTTTTCCTGTAAAGATTTCTTTCGGTCAAAAAAGCGTTTTACTTTCGGTGAAGGATCATCGTTTTGCAACAAAAATGGGTATGTTTTTGCAAGTTGTTTTAAGACGAGGTTCACATGACTCGTTGAACTTCCTTCAAATTCAAGTTCAAAGTCACTTGTCCCAAGGTACTCACTATGATCTAAGAAATAAGAGCCGTCATTAGAATTCCACGTTGCACGGTGAGTAGACAACGTACCAAGATGCAGAAGCGATGATTTGGAAATTCCCCACTCCTCTTCCAACCAAGATAATACCGTCGCATCTGGTAAAGCGGAAAGTGGTGTTTCAGTGGACCAGCTTTCTAAAGGAATGCGATCATGTTTTTCATGGGCCCCATCCTCCATTTTGATCTTTAACGTGAGTGTCATTTCGTCTTCTTTTAACCGAATTCGTAGCGCTGCGTTTCGTTCTTTCAATTGGAAGTCGGCTGTGTCAAAATAATGATTGTGCTGAGTAATGAATGGTGTGCCTTCGGTTTATGTTCTGTACATAATTGCTCAAACTGACGTTCGGTCAGTGCGCGTTTCCCTTCAAATTCAAATTCTTCATGGTGCTGTGCCATAATTGACTCACCTCCGAATGCATTATCGCACAGTGAAGAGAGCGTTAACAATAGTAGATTAGAAAAAGAGGTGGTCAACATGTCCGATATTCAAATTGATCAAATTCTTATTACTGAACATCGTGCACAAATGATTCCGAAAAATGAAGAACAGCTTTCGTCCGATTGTAAAGCGGCAATGCGAATGCTTGCAGATTCTGACCGACTTGCATTCGTATATGTCATTGAATGCAATGGTGAGTTCCAAAAAGTACATCTTCCAGAGTTTTTTTGGCCGATTTTAGCCGACATTCATCAAAAACAAGTGCCCGTTTACTTAGGGAATGATGACATTGAACTGATGGACTTTCATGATGAATTAGAGATGCTTCTCGACAACATACCTGACAATAATAATTATGGAAAAGCGATGGAAGAAGCAGTCGCTAAACATTTTCTAAATCACAACAGAGAATGAGGGTGGAATCATGATTGAAAACTGGGAAGTATTCTTGCAACCTTATCGACAAGCGGTTGAGGAATTAAAGGTGAAGTTTCGCAGTTTACGCGTCCAATACCAACGCTCATCTAAACATACACCCATTGAATTTGTTACAGGCAGAGTTAAACCGTTATCAAGCATTGAAGAAAAAGCAAAACGAAAAAACATCCCGCTCACAGAGATTGAAAATCGCATGCAAGACATCGCTGGGGTACGAATTGTTTGTCAATTCGTTACAGACATTGATGCGATTGTAGAAATGATTCAAAGCCGAAATGATATTACCATTATAAGTGAGCGTGATTATATAAAAGAAAAGAAATCAAGTGGGTATCGGTCTTACCATATGGTGATTGACTATCCTGTCCACACAATTGAAGGAACGAAGCATATTCTCGTAGAAATTCAAGTTCGTACGATGGCGATGAATTTTTGGGCAACGATTGAACACTCGTTAAATTACAAGTACAGAGGCGAAATTCCAAAAGATATTAAGGAACGTCTGTATCGCGCAGCAGAAGCGGCATCAAATCTGGATGAAGAGATGTCGAAAATTCAAGGTGAAGTACGTGAAGCACAGACGATTATCCAAGAAAGACAAGAAAACCATCGCGAGTCATTTAAAAACGAATCGTCAGGAGGCACTGTATGAAATATGATGTAACGTCGAGAGGGGACGATGTTTCCAACCATATTGCGCGTACCGTCGTTGAAGCTTAAACAGCCATCAATTAGAACAAGATCCGAAAGAACCTGAAATTGTCATTTCTGTAGGTGGGGACGGCACATTACTAGAAGCGTTTCATCGCCATAAGCACCGGCTGCAAAACACTTGCTTTGTCGGGGTTCACACGGGTCATTTAGGGTTTTATGCGGACTGGAGACCCGATGAAGCGGACAAGTTAGTCATCCATATTGCGAAGACTCCGTTTCAAGTCGTCGAGTACCCATTGCTTGAAGTGACCGTTCGTTATCATGACGGTGATTCTTCGGATCGGTATTTGGCCTTAAACGAATGTACAGTGAAAACGACGGAAGGGTCTCTCGTCTGTAACGTGGACATTAAAGGAGAAGAGTTTGAGACGTTTCGTGGCGATGGGTTATGTATCTCCACGCCATCTGGCAGCACGGCGTATAATAAAGCTTTAGGTGGGGCAATTTTGCATCCGTCGCTTGCATCAATGCAGATTTCAGAAATGGCCTCCATCAACAACCGGGTGTATCGAACAATTGGTTCCCCTTTAGTCCTCCCAGAACATCACACGTGCCTTTTAAAACCGCTCAATGATGTGAGCATGCAATTGACGATCGACCATTATTCACTCGTTAGTAAAGATATTGCTTCCATCCAGTGTCGTGTTGCTGATGAATATGTGCGCTTTGCGAGGTTTCGCCCTTTTCCATTTTGGAAGCGCGTGAAAGAGTCATTTATTGGTGAATAACGAGCCGTTTGCCAGCTGGACGTGGACCGTTCATGACGACTTTCAAGGAACAGTATCCGCATATGTCAAAACGGTCCGCCACATGTCTTCGCGCTCAGTGAAGTTACTGAAAAGCTGCGGAAAAATCCGAGTGAATGGCGAGCGTGCGCATATGGGTAGTCTTTTGCAAGGGAAAGATCGACTTAAGATTCACTATCCATTCATCGCACCTCCGGCTCATTTTAAGCCGTGTGCGTTGGCGGTTGAAATTCTTTTTGAAGATGACCACCTCATTGCTGTAAACAAACCAAGTGGAGTGAAGACGTTGCCAGGTCAAGGAGAACGAGGGGTTTCCCTTGCTGAGCAAGTGATTTATTATTTCCAGCAGACCAAACAAAGTGGGGGCGTTCATCCAGTAAGCCGGTTAGATCAGTTTACGAGTGGAATTGTGATTTTTGCGAAGCATCGTTTTGCCCACGATCAATTGCACAAACGTTTACAAGAAGAAGTAGGGAAGCGATATGTGGCGATTGTGGATGGGAAATTACGAGCAGAAGAGCAGACCATTCAACAGCCGATCGCACGAAAAGAAGGATCAATAATAGAACGGACGGTTTCTTCAGGAGGGGACCCGGCAATGACCCATTACCGAAAAGTATGGACAGGTCACGACCGAACACTCCTGGATGTTAAACTTTATACAGGTAGAACCCATCAAATACGCGTCCACATGGCATCAATCGGTTTTCCGATAACAGGTGATACACTTTATGGCAATGCTTCATCCCATATTGCTAGACAAGCGTTGCATTGCAAGTCAAACACATTTACGCACCCGATAACAAACGACCGACTTCACATTGAAGCACCGTTACCGGTGGATATGCTGAATATGATCCCCGAAAACTATAGCTAAACAACACCTAAAAACCGTGAGCTGATGCTGTCATGGAAATCAGCACCGCATCTTATTATAGAAAAAGCCCCCGAAGTCAACGTTGACCTCGGGGGTTTTTAAATTAGAAACGATTGAGAGTACCTCCATGCGTTGTTAAGTAGCCATTTGAGTATTTGCTAAATGAGTACTGTGGAGGCAGATGATTAGTGAGATTGAGGAGTAGGCCAAATGCCATTCTGTCCCAGAACCCGAACGATTATTCGTATCACTCTCATCTATACCGTACAGGCTAAAACGATCTATATATGGTGTACTAAAGAAATTCACTGATCTTGAGGTGATAACTGCATAATTTCCTCGCCTATACATTAGGCGTAAGAAATTCTACCACTCTTTTCGGTAACAAAGACCGAAAAGACATTAACGAGAGTCATGACGAAGACCGCTCGGTTTTTCTTCGGCATCTAGAGTGCCGATGGTTGCTAGCTCTTGAAGTTTGGTTTACAGTCGATCATTCTTAGATAATTTATTATGAAGTGAGGTGTTCCAAAGCGATCTAGGTCGCCAATTTCCCAGAAATTCCCAAAAAAAGAGCTACCGTCGTCTCCGTCCGTGCAGGAAAACGATCTATATAGGATGAACTTAACATTTTTCTAATTGCACAG
>NZ_BAWZ01000042.1:0-39329 GCF_000698105.1 Geomicrobium sp. JCM 19037
GGTTTAATGTTTTATCAAGGTAAATTTCTTAATTCCATTGAAGTTGAAAACTATATAAGCGAACAGGAGGTCACTCATGGGAATTAGAACGGGCGAATCGTATATTGATGGTGTTAAAAGTAGAGAGCCAGACGTCTGGCTCAATGGTGAAAGAATACGTGATGTTTACCATCATCCTGTTTTCAAACAACCAATACATGAAATTGCAAGCCTTTACGACTTGCAACATGACCCCATTCATCAATCAGAGATTACACACATATGTGAGGAGACTGGTGAAAGGACAAATAATGCTTTTCTTGTGCCAAAATCGTATGAAGATTTAATGGCTCGGAGTAAAACATTTGAAGTGTATGCCCGTGCTACATTCGGTCTTATGGGAAGGTGTCCTGATTTTTTGAATGTCGTTCTCACGTCTATGGCTAGCAATTCTTCTTTCTTTGAACAGTATAATTCTGACTGGGCTAAGAACATCGAAAACTATTATAAGTATGTTCGAGACCATGACTTATTTTTAACTCATGCAATTATTAACCCGCAAAATAACCGAGCCAAAAATTCCCAAGAACAAGATGATGAATTTACTCACCTCGGAGAAGTGAGGGAAACGGATGAAGGCATTATTGTACGCGGGGCAAAGATGCTTGCAACTCTAGCTCCGATTACCGATGAAGTGATCATCTATTCTTTTCCCGGTTTCGCTCCAGGAGATGAAAAATACGCGCTAGCTTTTGCCTTACCCATTGATACACCGGGATTAAGGTTAATGTGTCGAGAACCTATGCAAGATGGTAAACGATCACTCATCGATCACCCGCTCGCTTCTCGATTTGAGGAATCAGACGCGCTTCTCATTTTCAATGATGTGCTCGTTCCGTGGGATCGTGTCTTTCTTCGAAATAACGTTGAAGCTGGCAACCGCTTATATCCGAGCACCGGAATAATCGAACAACCCTCTCATCAATCTGGTGTTAGAGGACTCGTCAAACTACAATTTGCGGTAGAAACTGCCGCAAGAGTAGCTGATCGATCGGTGTTGATCATTATCTAAATGTACAAAAAGATCTTGGAGAACTTGTTCAGAGTGTTGAAGTGATCCGTGCGTTGCTCAGAGTAGCTGAGTATGAACACGTGACAATGGATAGTGGCGAAGTTCGGCCAGCTGCCGATCCATTAGAAACCATTCGCGGATACATGCCGCTCATGTATCCACGCGCCATTGAATTGATTCAAATCATTGGCGCTGGCGGCTTGCTCATGTCACCCACTGGTGCCGACTTTGACCATAGTGAAGTTCGGCAAAACTTAGATCAATATTATGTGGGTCGGGAAGGGGTTCGTTCCTACGAACGGGTGAAGCTATTCAAGCTAGCGTGGGACTTATGTGGTGAAGCCTTTGGCCAGAGATTACTTCAATATGAACGATACTACACGGGAGACCCCATCCGTAAACGGGCCATTTTTTACAACAATTATAAACGCAAACACTCCTTTGACATGGTTGATCAAGCACTCGATGCTGCAGAGAAAATTCACCAACAACAAAACGGCATCACCCATTAATAGACATCTGATGAAAGTGGTGGTTCTTCGTGTTGGCATCCGTGAGCAAGATATCTAAAATATTGAACTGCTTCACTAATGAAACTCCTGCATTGCGAAACCTGGACATCGCAAAGAAATTGGACATGCATCCTAGTTCATCCCATCATCTTGTGAGTAGTTTATGTAAGGAAGGCATACTCATTCAAGATCGTAAGAAGATGTATCGCCTCGGTTGGAAGCTTTTAGAGTGGAGTAACAATGTGATGTATCAACATGACTTTAATGAGACGCTGCCGATCGTAGATGAATTAATTCGTAAGTATCATTGCGTCGTCCATGTCGGGATGTTCGATCAAGGTGAAGTGAGGTTTGTTTTAAAGACATCTTCTAAGCATGCCATCACAATTCCAACATTTATCGGTTCTAAGAAACCTGCCTACTGCACGAGTACAGGCAAGGTATTGCTCGCTTACAACCCTTCTTTTGTTCAACAAACGGTAGCAAAAGGACTTGTACGTGAATCTCAAAATACAATTACGAGCACGTTTGATTTGAAACGAGATCTCGAGATCATAAGAAAAAATGGGTATGCAGTAAGCGACAACGAAAATGATACGACGACTTACGGAATTGCTGCGCCGATCTTATCTTACTCAGGAAATATTGTCGCCGCACTTAATCTCGTTGGATCCCTTGAATATATGGGTAGAATCAACCGAAAAGAATGTATTCAAGACGTAGTGAGAACCGCAAAACTTATTTCTAAAGATCTTGGTTATATTGAACATTTATAAAAATTGCGAAAGGATGTTGTACAAATGACATTACAAAGCAGAGCATTCAATATCGAAAAAGTGATAGAGGAAAATAAACACCTTCTCCAACCACCTGTAAACAATAAAGTACTCTGGGAAGACTCTGAATTTATTGCGATGTTGCTTGGTGGACCTAATAAACGCCGCGACTTTCATGTCGATCCTTCAGATGAATTTTTTTATCAAATAAAAGGAAGTTGTTATGTGGAATGCATTAATAACGAAGGTGAGCGTGAAGTTGTAGAGGTGAAAGAAGGCGAAATGTTTATGCTTCCAGCTAACGTGCCACATTCTCCTCACCGCATTGCAGACACATACGGAATTGTACTTGAAAGAAAGCGAGATGAGGGTGAGCTAGAGAACTTCGTCTGGTTCTGTCCAGAATGCAACCATGAAATGCATAAAGTAACCATTCAGCTTGAAGACATCGGCACCCAAGTGAAAGAAGCAATTGATTTGTTTAATGCAAATGAGGAGTTACGCAAGTGTGATCAATGCGGGCATAGGATGGCGCGAGAAGCAGATGTGTGGAGACCATGAGAATAGATTTCCATACACATATCATCCCTCAGAACTTGCCAGATTTCTCTTCTAAATTTGGTCAGAATCGGTGGCCGGTCATGAGTCCGAAGTGCTCTTGCGGCGCAGACATTATGGTTTCCGGAAAAGTATTTAGAGAAATTTCTGATCAAGCTTGGGACCCAGAAAGACGCATCAATGATATGAATAAAGCGGGGGTAGATATGCAAGTCCTCTCCCCAATACCTGTCACCTTCTCATACTGGGCACCTGTAGAAGAAGCGCTTGAAATGTCCAAAATCCAAAATGATTTCATCGCCGAGACCGTTCAAGCGTATCCACAAAAATTCTTCGGCCTTGGCACTGTCCCTTTACAAGACACTGAAATCGCCATTCATGAAATGAACCGTTGCGTGAATGAACTAAATTTACACGGCATCGAAATTGGGACAAATGTGAATGGAGAAAATTTAGATTCTGCTCGCTTGCTTCCGTTTTTTGAAAAAGCGGCTGAATGGGGAATTCCTCTGTTCATCCATCCATGGGAGACGTTAGCAAAAGACCGAACCCCAAGACATAACTTCATGTACACCATTGGAATGCCTAGTGAAACGGCACTAGCCGCTGCAAGCCTCATTTGGAGTGGCGTTATTGAAAAATATCCAAACTTAAAAATTTGCTTTTCACACGGAGGCGGTTCGTTCCCATTTATTTTACCGAGATTGGATCAAGGCTGGAACGTTTGGCCAGATCTTAGAATCACCGAACACCCGCCCAGTCACTATACAAGCAGTCTCTATTTCGATGCATTAAATTACGACCCACTCAATCTACAATTTCTCATAGACCGCTTTGGCATCGACAAGATCATGATGGGAAGTGATTATCCATTTTTGCTACAAGAATCGCCACCTGGTAAAGGAATTGATTCCTTATCTGGTCTGGAAGATGGTGCTAGAAAACGACTTCTTGGTCGGAATGCTTTGGAATTTTTAAACATAAAGGAGATTTCTCATTGATGGATTCAACGTCTAAAACACCTGAAGAAAATTTAGAAGCATTAGGCATTCACCTATCAAACATCCGACCTGCTGCTGGCAATTACGTTAGCCACGTGAAATCCGGTAATTTAATCTTCACTTCTGGTCAAGGGGTAGACCAGTATCACGGCAAGCTAGGCGATGATCTCACCTTAGAAGATGGCTATAATGCCGCGCGTCAATCGATGATTAACTTACTCAATGTATTGAAGTATGAGTTAGGTGAATTGAGTCGCGTCAAAAGAGTCGTTAAGATACTAGGTTTTGTGAATAGCACTAGCGAGTTTACAGACCAACCAATTGTTATGAATGGCGCTTCTGACCTCCTCGTTGATGTATTTGGTGAGTGCGGGAAGCATGCTCGTTCAGCAGTCGGAATGGTACAACTACCGAATAATACTGCGATTGAAATTGAAATGATTGTTGAAATTAACGATTAAAGGACGGAAAGGATTCGCTTATGCAAACCAATCAGATAGCGCCACTTAAGAATAAAACGATCGACTGCTTCATTTTATCGATGGTCAGTATGTCGAATCAGCAAACACATTTGACAATATAAACCCTGCAACAGAACAAACCATTGGACAAGTTGCCCATGGAGGTAAAGAAGAAGTAGACCTCGCGGTGAAAGCTGCAAGAAAAGCTCTACATGGCGAATGGAAAGCTTTAACAACACGCCAAAGATCCGACATCCTAAGAAAAATTGGAGATTTAATATTAGAGCGTAAAGAAGAACTTGCCATGCTGGAATCAATGGATACCGGAAAGCCTTACGCACTTGCTCTAGAGATGGATATTTCAAGAGCCGCTCACAATTTCTATTTCTTCTCAGATTATTTAACATCTCTCGGTACAGAATCTTACCAGCAAGATCATGTTGCTCTTCATTACTCCATTCGAAAACCTGTCGGTGTCGTCGGCATGATTAATCCTTGGAACTTACCGCTTCTCCTGCTCACTTGGAAGCTTGCACCTTGTTTAGCAGCAGGAAATACTGCAGTAATGAAACCAGCGGAATGGACGCCTATGACAGCGACTGTACTTGCACAAATTTGTTTAGATGCGGGCGTTCCGCCAGGAGTCGTTAATCTTGTTCACGGATTCGGAACCGACTCTGCAGGTTCCGCAATTGCTGAACACCCGCATATCGACGCTGTAACTTTCACAGGCGAAACGAGTACGGGCACGGCAATTATGAAAGCAGCTGCACCAACACTAAAAAAGGTATCTTTTGAACTCGGCGGGAAAAATCCAAATATTATTTTCGCTGATTCAGACATAGACGAAGTCATTGAAACAACGGTAAATTCAAGCTTTATTAATCAAGGGGAAGTTTGTTTGTGTGGTTCACGCATTTATGTCGAAGAAAGTGCTTATGATTTATTTCTACAGAAATTCATAGCCGCAACGAAACAACTGAAAGTCGGCAACCCTCTTGAGGAAGATTCTTTCGTTGGTGCTATCGTCAGCCAAGAACATTATCTAAAAGTAATGCGCTATATTGATCTCGCCAAAGAGGAAGGAGGAACAATTGAAACCGGTGGCAAAAGACCGGATCATTTGGAAACAGGATATTTTATTGAGCCGACAATTGTTACAGGTTTATCAGAAACGAGCCGGTGTGTAAATGAAGAAATATTCGGACCGATCGTGACTGTCCTCCCCTTTTCGACAGAAGAAACCGTAATTGCTCAAGCAAACGATACTCACTATGGATTAGGAGCGACGATTTGGACGAATGACTTACGAAGGGCTCACCGCGTTGCCCAAAGCATTGATGCAGGTATTATCTGGGTAAATACATGGTATTTACGCGACTTGCGCACACCATTTGGTGGTATGAAACAAAGTGGAGTGGGTCGCGAAGGCGGTTCTCACAGCTTTGAATTTTATAGTGAATTATCAAATATAACAATAAAAATGTAACCGATGGAGGGACAAGCATTGAAATCATTTTCTCGCATTTTATGTGAAGCTGAGGCGAAGAGAGTAGGTGCTTCGCCTCTTACAGAACTCTCTCCTAACCTATCGGTGAGTGAAGCATATCACGTGCAGTTAGAAACGATTGAGGCAAAAGTAAGAGCTGGGGATAGGGTTGTCGGAAAGAAAATTGGATTGACGTCCAAAGCGATGCAATCGCTTTTTGGAATTAACGAACCTGATTATGGTCACTTACTAAAGTCTATGAAACTGTTCAATGGGACTTCAATTCAAACATTCGAAGTGATGCAACCGAAAGTAGAAGGGGAAATAGCTTTTATTCTCCAAGACGATCTTTATGGTTCTAAGATTACCGTTGATGATGTGATGAATGCTACACAATTCATCATTCCAGCTATCGAGATAGTCGATAGTCGCATCGCTGAATGGAAGATTAAACTAGCAGACACAATTGCTGACAATGCGTCTTCTGGGCTTTTCCTTTTGGGAGACAACTTGTTTGACCCATCAACAATTTCCTTACCTGAAATCACTCTACAAGTTCGTAAAAACGGTACTCTAGTCAGCAAAGGTAAAGGTTCAGACGTTCTTGGAAACCCAGCGAGTTGCGTTGCTTGGTTAGCTGAACGTATGAGTGAACATGGTACCGGACTTAAAGCTGGCGAGATCATCCTTTCAGGAGCTTTATGTGAGGCAGTAAATGCATACACTGGCGATCGGTTTGAAGCAGACTTCGGCAAGCTCGGAAAAGTTTATACCCACTTTGATGAATAGCCTTTCAAACAAGTGAACATTGGAGGCAGACTGAAATTGAATCTAACTCAATTAGCACAGACTGTTGAATATCACCAGCGCCACGGAAAAGAAATGCAAAAGCTCACCTTAACGTATCCAAACTTAACGGTAGAAGATGCGTATCACATTCAAAAGAAAACCATTCAACGATATGAAGATCAAGGAGACAAAATGGTTGGCTGGAAGATGGGGTTAACAAGCGTTGCCAAACAAAAATCAGTGAATGTCGAAGAACCGATATATGGTCGACTTACTGATGGAATGACCCTTTCTAATGCTTCATTAGTCACCAAAGGTTTGATTCATCCAAAAGTTGAGCCAGAGTTTGCTTTTCACATTAACAAAGAATTAAAGGGAAGCAATATAACAGCGGCTGATGTTTGGGACGCGACTGCAGAAATCTCTCTAGCGCTAGAAGTAATTGATAGTCGATATAAGAATTTTTCTTTTACATTGACAGACGTCATCGCGGATAATGCTTCATCTACGAAGTACATGTTAGGATCCAAACGCTTTAAAGCGACCGATACGGATTGGTCTGCTGTGCAAGTCTCTGTTTCTTTGAACGGCACTGAAGTGCAAACCGGATTTGGAGAAGCTGTTCTCGGCAATCCAGTTAACGCCATTATTGAGTTGACCCGTATGCTCAATCAGGTTGATCTCTCAATTCAACCAGGCATGATTGTGCTTTCTGGAGCGATTACAGAAGCCGTTAATGTCCAGGCAGGCGATTGTCTGACCGCATCATTTTCAAACTTAGACACATTATCATTGCATGTACATGACTAGCAGATCAATTTTCATGAAGCTTAATCCATTTATTAATAGGGAGTGAAGGTGACTATGAGAAAGTTAACATCTTGGTATTCAATATCCTGTTTTATCGGTTTCATGCTTTTATTGACCGCATGCAATGACGCTGACACTGAAGTTGAAGGAGGTTCAAATGGAGAGACTGAGACCGAAACCGAAGGAGAGGAAACTGTTATTGCTGGTGATGCTGAGCAAGTATTTAGATTAACTCATACGACACCAGAATCTCATATGTGGCATCAAGCAGCTGTCCATTTTGGTGACATACTTGCTGAGCGTTCTGACGGCAGGTTCGGATTGGAAATATACCCAGCAGGCCAACTAGGTACAGAAGCTGACATGCTGCAACAAATAGAATCAGGTCGATAGATTTTGGTTTCATTACAGCAGCAGAAATGAGTTCCAGAGAAGAGGCGTTCAGTGCATGGTTTGCCCCTTATTTATTTGACACGATCTTGGAAGCGAATGAGGCAAGAGAATCTAATGAAGCAAGAGCCATCCTTGATACGTTAGATTCGAGCAATATGATCGGGCTTGATTATTTGTTTGCTGGTCAACGTATGATGCTTAGCCGAGATGTGAAAATTGAGGGACCAGATGATATGTCTGGGTTGACTTTACGCGTCACCCCAAGTCCTCCAATGCTCCAATTTTATAATTCACTAGGTGCATCTACAGAAGGAATCCCTTTACCTGAAGTGTATTCAGCGGCTCAAACAGGTGTCATAGATGGAATGGATATGGATCTTGATGCAACCATTACAAATAACTTCTATGAAGTCGTTGACTATGCAGCCGTTACAAATCATATGGTGTGGCCAGCCGTTGCAGTCATGAATGACGCCTTATTCGACGGGTTGTCTGATGAAGACCAACAAATCGTCATAGATGCACTAGATGAGGCTGCTGATTTCTCAGCAGAAACGAGATATGAACAAGAAGAAGAGTTTAAAGAACAACTTCGTGGAGAGGGAATGGATGTTTATGATATCGATCAAACGCCATTCGAATCTGAGATCGCCGAGTTTGATGAAGAGTATTCAGCTATCGACTCTCTCATTGAAGATTTCATCACGGCTTTCAGATAAAAATTAGGAGGGTTTAGCATGGCGTTCGTTAGCGATGTGATAGCGAGAATCGAGAAAGGAATTGGAATATTCTTAATTTCTTCAATGGCGATAATCGTTGCTTTAGCAGTGTTGTTTCGATATTTCATCCATGCACCTCTTTCATGGGCAGGGGAAGCATCCATCTATTTAATGATATGGATGAGTTTTGTAGGAGGAAGCTTGGGGTTAAAGTACAAGTCCCAAGCTTCTGTCACCTTTCTTATCGACCTTTTACCAAATGGAATGAAAAATGCCGTACTTATCACAGGCATATACTTATACTTACGTTTCTTTGTATCATTCTCTATTACAGTTACATTTGGGTTTTTTCACCTAGCGTAGCCAATCAGGTAGCCAATTCTACACAAATTCCAATGTGGATCCCATACAGTGCCGTACCCGTTGGACTAACCTTTGCAACCGTCCACATCATCAACAATTTAGTACAACTATTTAAGAAGGAGGATGCTGAATGACTGTTTTGTTAATCATCATTTTCTTTCTGTTAATGTTAATGGGCATTCCAATTTCTTTAGTACTCGGAATGATTACCGTCATCTATTTCTTTACCGTTGGAAATACGGCCCTTCTAGATTCCACTCCTATGCAACTGTTTTCAAACTTGGAGAATTACGGATTGTTAGCAATCCCTTTGTTTATGTTAGCTGGTGAGCTCATGAACGGTGGAGGCATTACTTCCAGGCTCGTTCGGTTTGCACGTGTACTATTAGGACATGTGCGCGGAGGGCTAGCCTATGTCGCAATTCTCTCAAACATGTTCCTTGCATCCATACTTGGGTCTGCAAATGCACAAGCTGCCATGATGAGTAAAACACTAGTACCTGAAATGGAGAAAGAAGGGTATAGTCGTGACTTCTCTTCGGCTTTGACGTTGTCTGGATCAATCATTGCACCAATGTTACCACCAAGCATGATATTCATCATATACGGAACCAATCCGGAACGTCTATTGGGGCGCTTTTCATGGCTGGAATCATCCCAGGTTTAATGTACGGTCTAGGTTTTGTTTTGCTCATCGCTTTTATGGGTTATAAGTACAACTTCCCAAAAAACGAACGTGCCACCATTAAGCAAATACTTAATAGCGCTTACTCTGTAATTCCAGCACTTAGTATCCCGGTAATTATCCTAGTCGGTATTCTGAGTGGCTGGTTTACCCCTACAGAATCCGCAGCCATTGCCTGTGTGATCGCATTTTTTATCGGTAAATTCTTCTATAAAGAGTTAACCTTTCGTAAATTACCGACCGTATTTTCTAATACAGTGACAAGTACGGCGACTGTCACGTTCCTCATCGCGATGGCTGGTGCCTTCGGATGGATGCTCACTTTTGAGCAAATCCCACAATCGATTACAAATACAATGTTGTCCATATCAGAAAACACCCTCTTGTTCCTCCTGCTAGTAAATGCATTACTCCTCTTACTAGGAGCGATTATTGATGGGATTGCAGCACTAATTATACTCGTACCCGTCTTCATGCCACTACTTGCGGTATATGAGGTGGACCCAATTCATTTTGGGGTCATTATTTGTGTGAACTTAACAATCGGACTGTTAACCCCACCCGTAGGAACAGGATTGTTCATTGTGTCATCGATCGCTAATATCAAATTCGAACGCCTCGTTGTCGCAATGGTCCCATTCCTAATTGTTGGCATATTGATCTTACTAGTGATTACGTATTGGGAAGACACGACCCTTTTAATTCCGCGATTGATGGGACTCACTCAATAGTTAATAAGTTCATCCATAATATAAAAGGAAATCTTATACTTTTGTAGTATTTTCTATAAAAGGAGAGATTTCAATGACAAATCATTTCGACGCCATCGTCATCGGTGCCGGCCTTGCCGGTCTCGTTGCGGCAACGGAAATGGCGGATAGAAATAAGCGGGTCCTGCTACTCGATCAAGAACCGAGGAGTTCACTTGGCGGACAGGCATACTGGTCGTTTGGTGGGCTTTTTCTCGTGGATACACCCGAACAGCGCAGACTTGGCGTACAAGACTCTTTCGCACTCGCATGGCAAGATTGGCAAGGGACAGCAGGGTTTGACCGAGAAGATGAAGATGCGTGGAGCACGAAGTGGGCAAAAGCCTATGTGCAGTGGGCGGCAACCGAAAAAAGAGAATGGCTTCACTCTCTCGGCATCCGCTTCTTCCCCGTCGTCGGCTGGGCCGAGCGGGGTGGCAGCACCGCCGATGGGCACGGCAACTCCGTTCCCCGCTTTCATATTACGTGGGGAACGGGTCCAGGCGTTCTCGAACCTTTTATTAAGAAACTTCATAAATATGAACGAAATAACCAGATTGAGTACTTCCCCCGTCACCAAGTGGACGAGCTTATCGTAGAGAATCGTCAAGTCGTTGGCGTTCGCGGGTCGGAGCTCGTTCCTTCATCGTCGCTCGGGGAAGAGAAACGTCTCGAGAACGAGTAGGGAATTTTGACTACCGGGCCGCGGCCGTCGTTGTGGCGAGCGGAGGAATCGGGGCCAACTTTGATTTGATTCGAAAAAACTGGCCCGAGTGGCTAGGCCGTGCACCGAAAAAGATGATTGCTGGCGTGCCTGCCCATGTGGATGGTCGAATGATTGGTATTGCTGAACGTGCTGGGGGACGGGTCGTCAACCGCGACCGAATGTGGCATTACACTGAGGGCATTCGAAATTGGTACCCAATCTGGAAACAGCACGGTATCCGCATATTACCTGGCCCGTCTTCGATGTGGTTTGATGCTACCGGACGCCGCTTCCAACCTCCGAACATGCCCGGGTTTGATACGTTATCTACGCTCAAAGCGATTACGAACACCGGCTATGATTATACTTGGTTTATCCTTACACAAAAGGTGATTGAACGAGAATTCACCCTTTCTGGGTCTGAACAGAATCCCGATTTAACAGGGAAGAGCATCAAGAAAGTGCTAAAGCGTGTGCTTCCCGGTGCGCCTGAAGCGGTTCAAGCGTTTGTCGATCACGGTGAAGACTTTCTTGTTGCCACGACAATTCGGGAACTCGTAGACAAGATGAATACGTTGAGCGAAGGTCCGGTGTTGTCAGCTGAACACATCCGTGAACAGATGGCGGCTAGAGACCGGGAGATGGATCATACATTTACAAAAGATGCGCAAATTGCTGCCATTCGCAACGCCCGCACATTTACAGGAGATCGTCTTATCCGCGTCGCGAAGCCTCATAAGATGTTAGACCGTGACAATGGTCCACTCATTGCCATTAAACTTCATATTGTCAGCCGTAAAACGTTAGGTGGGCTGCAAACGAATCTTAATGGACAAGTGCTGCACGAAGACGGTGAAGTCGTTCCGGGATTGTATGCAGCTGGCGAAGCGGCTGGCTTTGGAGGCGGGGGATTGCACGGGTATCGTGCGCTCGAAGGAACTTTTCTCGGCGGATGCTTGTTTACTGGTAAAGTTGTTGGCGAGGCGATTGCCAAACGCTAAGCCAAAAAGAAACCGCCAATCACTTTATAAAGTGATTGGCGGTTCTTCACTATTCAAATGTAAATCGCGTTCCCTCATCGGTTTCTTCATATAGCTCAATTCGATCGTACCCATCGCTGTAGTCACTTGCATCTGCAGCACTATCAAAAATGATGTCCCCTGCAGCTTCAATCGGAGCGAGTTGCCAGTTCTCGCTTGCTTCAACATCAAGAGGCCCTTCATGAGCAATGATGTAATCAATAATAATTTGTCTATTCTCATCGGTGGTTTCGAGAACGGTTTCGACATTTGCATCAAGATGATCTTCCCCGCCAGCGCGGTAATTGTTCGTTGCTACATAAAATCGATCGTCGCTCTCAACTGGCTCACCATCATATTCTACGTTCAATACGCGTTCCCCTTCATCATTCGTTACATCAACTTCGTAGGTGACATTTTCAATAACGTCAAAGTTGTAGCTCGAAAAATCTTGGTTAACGAGTTCTTGGTCAGCGTTTTCGTCCGGATCAATTTGGTTGAAATTCAAGGCGGAATACTCAAGCCAATTCTTCAATTGGTCACCGTCGACTTCCACTACGTGTAACGTATTCGGAAATACGTACACATCATTCATGTCGCGAATGGCCACTTCACCTGCATCAACTTGCGTGAAATCTCCACCTCGTCCGGCACGGAATGGTGCAGCAGCCGACAAGAGTGGCAAGTCATCGTCTAGCTCTCCATTCGCTTGCAACTGCTCCATATAATCCAGTTGCGCATCGTTAATTAATTGGACAACTTCATTGTCCTTCACTCGTGAAAAGTACGTATTAATATCCGTCGTAATTTCACCAACTGGACTGTTTACGTAATTAACCGTTGCCTCGTGTGCATCTTGAACGAGTGCTTCCATGCCTTCATGTGATGGGACGTCTTCTGTGCTCCGGATTTCTGATTCAGCAGACGCAATTGTCCACTCGCCATCTTCCATCGTTAGATCAAAGTTGAGGAACCCGAGATGGCTACCCCAAGATCCTGGCATGACCGCAGGTACGTCATTAATTGTTCCAGCATCTACATCAACCGCTTCGACTCCATCATAATCTTCACTAGGAAACTGGTTATGTTGATGGCCTAGCAACATGCCATCAATCCCGTCAACTTCGCTCAAAGGAATCGCTGCATTCTCACTTGGATTTTCACTATCATCAATGCCTGAATGGGCGATGGCAATAATCAGGTCAGCGCCTTCATCCTTCATTTCTGGTACAAATGTTTGGGCGGCATCGGCAATTTCCAGTGTCTCGACTTCACCTTGTAAGTGAGCGGCATCCCAGTTCATAATTTGCGGAGGCACGAGTCCAATGAACCCTACCGAAATGGCCTCACCGTCAATGTCTTTTTCGACAATCGTATACGGTTCATACACAGGTCTTCGGTGCCAGGTTCAACGACGTTTGCAGATAACCATGGGAAATCCGCGTCAGCAATCGTTTCATCGAGGAAATCTAACCCGAAATTAAATTCATGATTTCCTAACGCCGCTGCATCGTAGTCCATTTCATTCATTGCATCCATGATAATATGCGTCTCATCTTCTTCTAACGGTTCAATTTGTGCTGGCATGTCACCAAGTATGCTTCCTTGAATCGTATCGCCGTTATCAATAAGCATCGTATGTTCAAATTCTTCTCTCGCTTCTTCTACGAGTGTATGTACTTTCGACAGTCCGATCGTTTGATCTTCTTCATCATTCATATAGTCGTAAGGCATGAGATGTGCATGAATATCTGTCGTACCTAAAATCGATAGTGTCGTTGTGTCTTCAGAATCTGTGTCCTCTTCCACGTTCTCATCCGTAGGTTCGTCAACATCCGACTCAACATCTTCATCGTTACACGCCACAAGTGTAGCCGATAAAGCGATTACAGGTGTGAGTATTGCGAACTTTTTCCCTTTAATCATATCAATCGCCTCCTCCAAAAGTTACGCTCTTATCGTAGCAACGTCACCATTCACCGACAACCAATACAGGGGAAAACAAGAAAAATGTACCATAATACTTTTGAGCAAAAATGCTTAGAGACTCATAATGTTGGAATTGTGTTACAACGAAACGACACACAAAAAAGAGCAGGGGTGGGTTTTTCCTGCTCGTCCGTCACGAAATATTCTTTATGAAGAGCCGTAATATATTCGCATAAAGCTCCGGTTGTTCAGTTTGGACGTGGTGTCCGGAAAAAGGAATAACTGCGACAAGGACGCCATCGTTCATTGTAGGATAGCGTTGCACCCCTAGCGTTTCATGGGGTTGTGACTCACCAACAATAAACAACATAGGCGCCTGAATACTGCTCAAATCGCCGACCGCTTCAAACGGGTACGAATTAAGTTGTAGAAAAAAGTGAGCGAGGGCGCGCCAACCTTGGCCATGAATCTCGTCCAGTTGTGCGGCTGATTCACGGTTATTCATAACTGCAGTAATTTCGGCCGCTTCCGCTTTCGACAGCTCGTCCCAGTTGTCCGGTACTTTTGGCATAACACCTGAAAAGGTTAACGAACGTACAGAAGAATGATGTTGTTTAGCAAAAAAGATACCGATCATTCCACCAAGGGAGCATCCGACGATATGAGCGGACTCGACTCCTAAGTGTTCGAGCGTCTCGTTTAGATCATCTGCACACTTCACATAGTAATCTTCCACATCTTCTGTAGCTGAATGTCCGTGGGCTTTTAAATCCGGCAAAATGACCTTGAAATCAGCTTGCAAATCGAACACTACGTGTTCAAAATCGTGGACGCCGTATGAAGAAACACAACAGGTACGCCATCTCCTCTTACTTCCGTGTGCAAAATCATCTAGCTGTCCCCTTCAGCAACCTCTTCTGGATCTTGTACTTGGTCTTCCTCAGCGGCAAGTTCAGGGGCTTCATGATTTTCTTGTTGCTCAAAAAATAGATTCATGCTTCTCTTGCCATCGTATTGGCAATGCCTGAGTTGTTGCCGTGGTCATCTAAAGCGACACTCGGCACGATTACGGCGACAGCGATTTCTGGATTATCGTACGGGGCGTATGCCACCATCGTTTGGTTGTTCAATTCCATACCGTTCACCGTTGTTTGTGCGGTACCTGTTTTCGCAGCTAACGTATAATCGGTGCTATTGCTGCCGTTAAAGTCATCATAGGCCGTACCACCGGTTTGTCCGGATACGGCAACGACTTGACGCATTCCTTCTTGCATTCTCTGAAAATCTGCATTCGTATTGCTGACCGTGTTCATGACTTCTGGCGCATAGTGCGGATGCTCCCACCTGCTGTTCCGTTTTCCATACTCGGCTCAAGCACATCACGAACGAGGCGCGTGCGCATCCGTTCACCGCCGCTAGCCATCGTGGCACTGAATTGCCCGAGTTGTAGGGGGGTGTAGGTATCGAACTGGCCGAAACTTAAATACAAAAGCAGACCTGAATTGCTGGTGCCGATCAAACCTGAAGATTCCCGAGGAAGATCAATGCCCGTTTCGGTACCTAAACCAAACTGAGCATAATGTTGACGCAAGTCATTATGCGCTTCCCCAAGTCTCGGCCACTGGTTCGTCGAACGATTCACTTCAGCTAAACGCATTGCAATTTCTGCCATGTAAACGTTCGAAGACCGACGCATCGCATCCAAATCATTAATATACCCCATGTTAGTCCATGAACTAATATCCGGCGTATTATCCAACACAATCGTAGAATCATGAATAACTGAACCATGACCTATAACGCCGTAGTTATAACCAGCAAGAACTGTCGCGGCCTTAATAGAAGACCCGACTTCATATGTGTTATTAATCGTTCCTAAATTCCCGTTATACTACTAGGGAAAGAATATCACCGGTTGACGGTTCAATCATGACGACGTAAGCGTCACGACCGTCTGGGAATACGTGACCGCCATAACTATGGAGTACATCGCTAACAAGATCTGTGACGTCTTGCTGCAAGCGCATATCAATCGTAAGTCGTAAATCATTCCCGCGGCGTCCTTCATCTGTGATCACGCTTCCGTCTGGTTGCGTCCTCACGACTGCCTTCTCGCCCCGAAGCACTTCTTCGTATTCGTTCTCAAGATATGAAACGCCGACTTGATCACTACGTTCGTATCCCCGCCCAACATATCCACTAATAAGTTCCGACGGGATAGAACCAATGCTGCCAAAAAATTCGGTGAACTGCTCGCCATAAGGGTAGATGCGCTCCGCATCCCGCATCAGATCGGTACCTGGCATATGATGCAACATCTCGGCCAGTCGGTGCGCTTGTTCTTCGTCCAACCCGGTGGCAATGCGGTTTGGCGAATGATTGTAACCGCTCAGCATCTCTGCCCAGATGACGACGGCTTGTTGTTCGCTCTCACTATAGCTGTTCATAATGTCTTCGTCATTCAGACGATCGAGTTGCAACTGGTAGATTTCATCATCTTCGAGCTCACTCGCTTCGTCATCAGTTACGATGTTGGCGACATACTCACGCAACGGACCATCTTCGTCATCGTCACCGGTCGGTTCAATGGAAGCTGTGTATAAAAAGTAATCTTTCCATTCCCGCGGGTTGACTGACTCGATATCGTCTTCCTCTATCTCCAAATACTCGACGAGCCCGTGCGCGATTTCATAACGCTCGCGGTCATTGTTCGGGGTATTCGTATATGTGAGCGCCAGCTGCAAGTCGTTGTCAACGAGCACGTAATTGTTGCGGTCAAACATAATCCCACGCGGCGCTTCCACATTCACTGTCTGCTCTTCTTCGTTCGTGAGCATCCGTTCGTATGAATCCCCTTGGACGATCTGAATATATCCTAATCGTAAAATTAAGATCGAGAAAAGAATAAACACACCGACAAACAAAATGTTTAGTCGAAAAGGAATGTGATTCTTTCTTTTATGCTCGGCCATCACGCACAACTCCCCTCACCTGCTCAAAAGGTAGTAACAATCAATCATACCCACCTTCTGGATCCGGTAAAGCTTGGTATTCTTCTTTCGGTTCGATCAATTCAAAATGTATAAAACTCAACCACTCACTCAACTGTTCGTCATTTCCGTCACACTGAGCGGAGATCCACTCACGTTCAACTCGTTCACCGTTAATCGTCATTTCAATATAATTCTGACCGTGAGGGTCTACGCATTGGACGTCACTCACATATTCCGCCGTCTCTAAAAGGTTCACTTCGACCATTTGGTCATAAATTTCTTCCATTTCCGACTCAGTGAGCGATAAATCAATCGTCACATCGCCGTTAGGAATCAAATCTTTCGTAACCGTCCCCTCATACGTATCTATACCGTTCGCCCCTGCGTATCCATAGGTGAGGGAAAAGTTGAAATCATCAGGCATTTCAGCAGGTAACTCGGCACTTTCCACTTCTTCATCTTCTTCTGTGCCACAAGCGACTATTAAAATCGTGGCAATAAGTGTCAAAGGTAGTAGCTTTGCAACTTTCATCATAGCACATCCTCCTTCTTTGTTACTATAAACTGACGATATATTTCTTAAATTGTTACAGCTAGAGGAATAATAGAGAATGAAACGTTGCAGAGGCGAGTTTTTGTAGTCCAGACTGTAAGGGCGACATTGGTGGCAGAAAGACCCCACCGTGTTTTCTAGGCACTCCAGAGCATAAGAGCAACACGGTTCACGTTTCTGGTCTACTGGTCACGGTGTGGAAAGAAGCCTAAATGCCCCATATATTCATTTAAGTGACAATTGAGAAAGAAAAATCACCATTTTAAACGTGGATGCGCACATAAACGGTGTCAACTGTCACAAATCGCGATATATGTGACCGTTGAGGGCCGAGGGTGCCCGGTTTGAAGGCTGAATTGTCACATAAGTGACAGGTCCTAACACTCTTGCGCCAATTGATGATCATCGGTCACATCTTGTTATCCTTCGGCAAACGTTCTTCGTGTTGCCCGTAAAGACCGATCTCGAACATAGGGTTCAGTGAATATCTTTCGTGCAACTTATATAGTTCGCACCCCTTTTCTAGCTGAAGAGCCCACGACCTGTCGGCATGAATCATGCCGAGGAAAAAGCGGTTTCGTTTCGGCACCATCGGTGCCGATGGTTGCTGGATTTTGGAATTGTTTAGGAGATCGGCCATCTAGATTGCACCCACACGATTTTGCTTCATTGACCTGCGGGACCTCTCACGGTGCTTCTGCCAAAGGCGACCCAGCCCTTCGTTCTCATCAACGATACTGAATAGCCGGCGATATTGTACGAAAGGTGCTTAGTTGCTACATCTACTGTGAACGAGTAAGAGCGACCTTCCTGTCGTTGAACTTTTGGCGTTAACGGCTGATTTACTGTTGGTTCTTGAAAAGAATTCTTTCGTTCAACACATTTAGATTCCGGCATAAAAAAAACTCGATCCTTTTATTGAACAATGGATCGAGCGTCTACGGTATGATTTTTGAGCGATTACGGCGATTTAGTTGCCAAATCTCCCTATAGAAAATTGTATAGGCGGACCCTGCCGCGCAGGACTGGCGTTCACCGCCCCGTTCCCCTTCACATCCCAGTTACGTAATAAACGCTATGATATGTCGGTTTACAATCTCTGGTTGCTCCAAATGCACCCAATGGCCGGCATCACTGACTAAAATGCCATTGCCACCGACCGTCTGCTTGAGGCTCTCTTTTGCAAGAGTACGAGCGAGGAAACGATCATTCATGCCCCAAATAATCTGTGTAGGGACTCGAACTAACTCGTTAGATGCCATGCTTTGTAAGCTTAGCGGAATCGCACGATACCAGTTGATCATTCCCGTCAACGCACCGGGATGCTGCCAACTTTGCTCATACGCCTCTGTTTCTTGCTCACTGAATACCGGTTGTTCGCTAGATACTTGTAAGGCGAGCTTCATATACGTGTAATCATCGGTTTGCAATGCTTTTTCAGGGAGATGACGCATTTGAAAAAAAGCGATATACCAACTTCTGAACAGTTGGGTAGGGTTTTTCACCATGCCTCGAGGGAGCACGACCGGATGCGGAATGTTAATCGGAATAAATTTCTCAACGAATTCCGGGCGGGTAGTTGCTAGATGCCACCCAACTGCGCCACCCCAGTCGTGACCGATGATGATCGCTCGTTCTCTTCCGAGTGCTCCAATCAAACCGATCACATCATCTCGAAGGGCGTCAATATGATAGCGTTTACGCCGTGTGGCTTTTCACTTTGGTCATACCCCCTTTGGTTCGGGATGAGCACGTGAAAACCAGCAGCAACGAGGGGGTCGATTTGCTCACGCCACCCGTACCAAAAATCGGGAAAACCGTGCAATAAGATGACGAGTTTCCCGTTATCATCACCCGCTCGAGCCACACGCAAACAGACGCCATTTGTAGAAATGTCCTGAAAGGTTACGCTCACACCCATCCCTCCACTATGCGGTTTGTTTGTACCTTATCGCATGCTTGGCAAAGCCGACAACGGTCATAACAATTCCAGCACCACTTACTAGAGCAAGCACCCACGTGCCCGCCATTGAGCTGTCAACAGTGAGCGAAATGATCAAAAACGATAGTAGAGCTACGGCGACGAGTGAAAGTCCTGTGATCTTTAAATGACGCGTTCGGTATTCATTAATTCCAACGTAAGCAAAGCCAGCTAAAACGAGGATAAACGGCGCCACGTACATAAATTGAGTAATTGCGACCATGTTAGGAGGCACAACACCTTTCATTATTTTTCTTTATTGTATCCTAAATTATTGGATGTTAATATAGCGCACTAAATATCCGTATATGACAAATAATACACTTAGCGGAAATGTGATAATGAGCGCGATCCAACCGACAATTGGCGTGGTGACTACAAATAGTAGTAATGTGACGAGGCCTGATACACCTAGAAATCCTAGTCCGGTATAAACAATTTGCATCCCGTCCATTCGCTTCGTAATCAAATAGATTAGACCAGCAGTAAGTAGTAATGCTGGCAAGAGTAACCAGAGGAAACCCATGTGTTGCTCTCTCCTTCGTCCATTCCATATATTCCCTAGATTAATCGGGTACGGTTTGGTACATTGATGATTAGTGTCGAAAATCTGTTGGGAGGTTTATTGATGGAAGATCAATTTGTTTGGTTATTTGCGATTGCGAGTCTCATCGGCTCAGCTGGTGTTATTATCGCATTTCGAATGACGCTACGTAAAATGGAGCACAAACTCGATGATGCGAAACGTCATGAATCCGATGCATTACAAGTACTACAAAAAGAACAGACGAATTTCTTTATTAAAGTTCCTCTCTTTGAAGCACCTGCCATTATTCTCCTCGTCGTCGGGATGTTCTTTTTATTAAATGACGCAGGAACCGCTGTCGTTTCTGCCATTACCATTCCTGCAATTATTGCGGTAGCTTCGATTGTGGCATCATTTGTATTTATATTTATTAGCACGAGACAAACGTTGCAAGTGATTGACAAAACGCATCACGGTGCGATCCGTACCCTTGCTTTCACTGCAATACCACTCGCGAACAGTGTACCCATTATTTCAATCGTTGCGCTCATCCTTGCCCTAACAGGATTGGATTAAGGACGACACGAACGTGTTGCCTCAAACTGAGGCGGCACGTTCTCGACTTAGCTGCGCAACTTCGCACGTAACTGTTTTGCTTCTTCCCCAGTCAGTCCTCGGCGTGTATGCCCATCCCGACCTGTTGTCGTCTCTGCCATTAATAGTGAATTCCAAATTGCCTCTTCTACAGCACTTGCAGTTGCATCAAATAGATCATTCATTTCTGACGTGTCATCGCGCAGAAATTCGAACTGTTCCAACTGGTCTCCATTATGCGTCACCTGATGTGCGGTTGAAAAAGCAATGGCTACGTCGCCACTCCCGTTATGTGCCGTCGACCCCGTGCGCGCAAGCCCAAATGAAGTCCGTTTTGCGATCCGCTTTAATTGCCGTTCATTGACAGGTAAATCGGTCGCAACAATCATCATAATCGATCCTGGAGGAACATCGGTATCGTTCCTTTCGGCATAATTGGATAAAACGAGCACACCGAGCATGCCACCTGCGACGCGCCGCGAGCTCGTCCCGACGCCCCCTTTGTAGCCAAGACAACTCATGCCTGTCCCTGCACCGACTGCCCCTTCCAACACAACGTCACTCGCTGCATGAATGGCTGAGATCGCTTGTTCAGGCCGCACGTGCAAGCCACGAATATCATTTAAATAGCCGTCGTTACACTCGCCCACGACAACATTTGCCGTACCGGTTGTTGTGCCAATTTCAGGGCACTGCTCAAACAAATGTTGCAACACGCCTTCTGTGACAGCAGGAACGCCAAACGTATTCGTTAACATGATCGGGCTTTCCAGCAACCCTAACTCTTCGAGTTGGACTAAGCCGGTCGTTTTTCCAAACCCATTAATTACAGCCGCACCTGCCAATACTTTCTCACGAAACAAGTTACCCGAATGCGGAAGGATCGCTGTCACACCCGTTCTTATGCTGTCGCCGCTATTCAATGTCACGTGACCGACACGTACACCGCTCACATCCGTAATTGCATTCCTCTCACCGGTTTCCATCGTACCAAACGTAAACCCATACTCTCTTGCACGTTTTTTCATTATGAAGATTCCCCTTTCTATTGGTTAAACATAGGCTAATACAGGAGGGATTAAAGATGGTTAATAAAGCTGATTTACCGCTTGCCATTGCTGCAGGCCAGATCGAAGAGCCACGAACGGACGTGTTAGTCCCTGAAGTCGAAGGATATACGACCACATCAACAGAGGTAAAATTGAATCGTACCATTCAAGACGAAGTATGGCAGCTCATGCTCACACAAGGGTACGGGCAAGAAGAAACCCATTTGACTGGACGGTTTGCGTTAAAGAACAATCAAGCGCGTGTGCTTAGCCTCACGTTAACGATGTATCAATTTTCCGGCGGTGCGCACGGCACAACACTCGAACACGGGTTAACGTTTGATAGCGACACCGGTCATCTGTACACGTTGCCAGAGCTATTCAAACCAAAAAAGTAACTACAAAAAACTCATCAACAACAACATAAAAGCACAATTGCAAAAACGAAATTTAACTGAAGATCTGTTTAAACCTTTTGACACCATTCCAGACGATGTTCAATTTTACGTCGCTGACAAAACACTCGTCATCTTTTTTAATCAGTACGACATCTTGCCGTACGTATTTGGAATTACGTACTTCCCCATTTCATTATATGCGTTGCAAGAAGCAATCCCGGATGACGGTCCGCTCAGTCGTTTGCTCTAGTGAGCGGCCAATTTCTGACCTAAACGATACGCACCGGGAGCCATCCCGGTGTACCGTTTAAATATCTTATAAAAGTACGTATAACTGCTAAAACCCGCTGCTCCAGCAATTTGTTGCAGCGAGTGTCTGTACGCATCATCCGCTCCTTCGCAATCCCGACCTGGACGTGATGGGTGTACCCAACAATCGTCTGGCCTGTATGCGCTTTAAACAGATGAAGCGCACGTGACGTACTCAACCCGACGTGAACGGCCACATCCGCTACCGCAAACGTTTCCGTTGCATTCTGCTCCACATACCGCATCATCTCCCTCACGATGTACGGAGTGTGCTCAGCCACTTCCCGCTGCCTCGCTCGGTCGATAAACAACAAGAGCGTCTTCAATAAATGAGCGATCACCTCTTCATTCCACTCATCCCGCGGTCGTCTCCGCTCAAGAATAATATATTGCCAAATCGTCGTCACTTGAACGTCTACACCGGTATGAACCAAACGCTCATCCCAACCTACAAACTCATCCCCCTCCACAGCCAGATGATAATCTCCACTCGGCACGTCACCGGTATATAGTTCATACGAGTCCCCGGGAGCAATGACCAAAAGATCCCCTTCTCGTTGATGAACGGTTTCTCCATTCACAACGACGACACTCTTGCCCTCGGTCTGTAAACGTAACAAGTGGGCTTCTTTCCCAAAATTGTTTGTCGTCCGAAACGGTGCAGCGTGATGAGAATAGCCGCAAATCACGACGTGGGGATGCATACATTCACCTCATTCTTTTTCTAAATAATAGCAAGATCGTTCATATTTTAACAGGATTAGAGATTCCCGCACCTGATCGTGTGATTTATGATAGGGGCGGAGGTGCAAACGTTGATTACAATATGGAATGAATTTCGTCATGAAAAAGAAGACGACCAGGTTGCTCGGCTCTATCCGAACGGAATCCACAACGTCCTAAAGGACGTCATTTCTGAAGCGGGTTACACGGTGAAAACCGCAACTTTAGATGAAGAGGAGCAAGGATTGTCCGTACAGGTGCTTGATGAGACGGATGTTCTCATCTGGTGGGGTCATAAAGCTCACGATGAAGTGGATGATCAGATCGCAGAACGGGTTGCTGAGCGTGTGCGTCAAGGTATGGGCTCATCGTGTTGCACTCGGGTCATCATTCGAAAGTGTTCAAAAGGTTGATGGGGACGAGCTGCGACTTGAAGTGGCGCGAAGCGGGGGAAAAAGAGCGGGTATGGACCGTTGACCCGACGCACCCGATTGCCTCAGGGATTCCTGAGTATTTCGAATTGGAACACGAAGAAATGTACGGGGAGCACTTTGACATCCCGACGCCCGAACAGCTCATTTTTATTAGCTGGTTCCAAGGTGGAGAAGTGTTTCGTAGCGGTTGCACGTTCACGCGTGGTCTCGGCAAGATCTTTTACTTTAGGCCCGGTCATGAAACGTACCCGACGTATTATGAAACGAACGTACAGCGCGTCATCCAAAACGGGGTCGAGTGGGCACGACCGATCAATACAACTCGACCGGTGCGCGGCAACTGTACACCTCTTGAGAAGTCGGTTCGCTCATGAAAATACAGATTGGAATTGTTGGCACAGGAGGAATCGCAACCGATCGGCACATCCCAACCTTCATGCAACTTCATCAGAAGTGTGACGTCTCAGCCGTGTACGATGTAGACGTCGAAAAAGCGGCACGCGTTGGGGAAGCCGTCGGGGCAAATGTGTATTCAAGTTATGAAGACATGCTCGAGCATGTGGATGCCGTCTGCATTTGTACGCCAAACGCATTTCATGCCGACTTAGCCATTGCCGCGCTCGATGCTGGCGTTCACGTGTTCTGCGAGAAGCCGATGGCGATCTCTTCAACAGATGCCGCGCGTATGAACGGCGCTGCCAAACGTTCAGGGTGTGTGCTTGCCATTGGTTTTCACTACCGATTCATGCACAACGTGCAGGTAGCCAAAAAGCAAATGGCAAGTATCGGTGACCCACTCGTCGTAAGTCCGTGCGATGCGGCGGCGCAAAGTACCAGGTTGGGGTGTGTTTACGAACAAATCGCTCCAAGGCGGCGGCAGTCTCATTGACTACGGTTGCCATTTACTCGACACAGCGCTTTGGCTCATCGGCAATCTTAAAGCTGTTGAAGTGACAGGCGCAACGTACAATCGGTTGAGCAAAAACCCACATCTCGTAAACGATTGGGGCGTCGTTGACTACGCGACATTTGAGGTTGATGACCACGCCACCGCGTACATTCGTTTCGAAGGCGGCGCTTCCTTATTGTTGGAATGCTCCTGGGCCGCCAACATTAAAGAAGATACCGAAGAAATCTCGATTTCTGGCAGCGATGGCGGCATAAGCGTGTTCCCTCTTGAGCTGTACCAAGACGCTGCCGAGCAAGGTGAGGCTCTGTCCAACGATTCTTATGAAATCGCACAAGCTCAGAATTTTATCGGGGCGTGCCTCGGTCAAGAAACACTCGTCGTTCAGCCAGAAGAAGCTATGCAAGTAACCGAGGTGATTGAACGCATCTATGAGAGTGCCGAGCAAGGGTAAGGGGGTATCTGCACATACGGACTTTTCTTTCGTTTACAATTTTTGCTGGTATAAACGCTCGGGGGCATTCTGCGCTCTAGTTCAGCTCATCTGCGCTCTAGTTTGCTTATTTTTGTAGATTTGCTCCTGATTTTGGCGAACTTGCGCGCAGTTTATCCCAACTTGCGCGCACATTTCAATATGGGAGCAATCCCTTATACACGGGCACGGACGAGGTAGCGGGCGTGGGTAAGCGCTAGTCCACGAGAGGTTGCCCTTGCCGCAAATACTCGCTCGACTTCCGGTAACGCACGTCGGGTTAACGTGGCAAGCACTTCACTACTCTGCCCAAACGCTTTCATTTTGATCACATCGATCGGTCGCTTTATGTATTCCACACTCAAGACTTCTTCAACGTGGCTCTCCGAAAGGCCACTTTCCGCGAGCCGTTGCTGCAACTTACTTAGTATCGGTGTTCCCTTTACTGGCTCATACAGATTAGGAAAAAGTATCGGAAGTTCCTGTGCGAGACGGTCTCCAGGATGCAGGCCGAACACAAGCCCTTCTTTTTCTACGACACGGGCAATGTCAACGTAAGCAGAAGTTGGTCCTTTTCGAATGTACGCCAGCTGAAATTCGCCACCCTTAAAAGGAAGCTGACGCGTGTCAGCACTGCCCACTACAAAATGTACATTGGCTCTGGCCCCCACCTGCGCTCGTTCGATAAAACGCTCTACTTGGTCGTACCCTATTACTTTCGCCGCAACCTGACTACAGCGACGTGCAAAGGCCCCATGTCCGCAGCCGATGTCGACAACACGCTGACCTACCGAGTGATCTAGCACAAGCTTATCAAAGACCGTTTCTCCATTCGGCTCTGTAACCGTACTTTGCCATTCATACTCATACTTCCCTTTTTGATGACTGAGCTGTGCATACCACTCTTTCGAGTGAGCAGGTATCCAACCAGGAATTGCCTCTGGATTGATCAATGTATTCACATCCTTTGCCATTAAATCGTTTATATGTTTAGATAATTAAAAATTCAATTTCAGGAGGAGATTATTTGTCACGATTCAAAATGGTCGTTGCCGTACACTTATTTCTTATAAAGGAAGATCACGTTTTGCTATTAAGAAGGTACAACACTGGTTATGAAGACGGCAAGTATAGCGTCGTTGCCGGTCATCTAGACGGCGACGAGAGGGTTAAAGAAGCAATGGCTCGAGAAGCAAAAGAAGAAGCAGGCATTACAATTGAAGAAAAAGATCTACACATTGCTGGCGTCATGCACAGAAAAGCGAATGATGAGCGAATTGACTTTTTCGTTTCAAGTGACACTTGGCAAGGAGAAATCGAAAATATGGAGCCTGAAAAATGTGACGAGCTCGCATGGTTTGCACTCGATCAACTACCTGAAAACACGATCGACTATGTGCAAAAGGCGCTCGCCAACTTTAGAAGTGACACCTGGTTTGATAGCTACGGGTGGAAAGATTGAAAGTTGAACATCTGCTCGTACTGGATCTCCACTAAAGCCAGGGACTTGTTGACCATAGAATACAGGTGACTAAACATTGGCGTCTCGTTTATTCACTTAAGAAGTAGAACTTAATATCCTCGTTAACACGAACGAGGGAGCTGATCTTTGTCGTGATTTTAATTCGTTGGTTACCCACTATGGGTGGATTTTCTAAAATTTGATAGCATACTAGACTAAAATTTTACCATTAGGCTTTATATGGAAGGATTTCTCGTTTCTATGGGTAGATTTCCAACAATAGATCTTGTAAAACAAGGAGAATCCTACCATAACGGGTTCAACGGTAAAATATCCGCCCCGCTACCCCACCCCAAGCGCACTCGAGGTTTATAATAAGACGCCAATGGTCACACAAATCCGTTTTTGTGACGGTTGCTCAAGGAAAAGTCATCATCACTCACCTGAACGCTCCATAAACGTCGCCAACTGTCACAATAAGAAATATATGAGGCATCTGGTGCCTTAAAGTACCCAGTTTGAAGAGCGAATTGTCACATAAAAGAGTTGAGTCGTGCAACCCCCTTGACTTCTATAGTAACGATGGAACTCACCGTTCAATTTTTACCAGCCAGGCAGAAGCTTTACCATAATACGCGTTCAACTCAAATATTTTAGATGTTTATAAAGGATTTCTTTCAACATTTCTGCACTTTCTGATTCCAGATGCTCAGACAATCTCGCTGCGGCAACAATAGGGATCCATTGATAGATCTCTTCTTCGACTACTCCTGCTCTTTCACAGTAGATCTTCAAATACTGCTCGGCTAAGGGCAGTGAAGACTGGGCAATTAATATGTATGTTCTTGCAACATCGGCTCTCCTGTCGCCAACAGTTGCATCGACCCAATCAATGATCGTTACGTTTTCACCATGTATGAGTACATTGTTCGGGTGAAAATCTCCGTGGCATAATCTCGGTTCAAATTGAATGGACGCCAATCTGTTTAACAACACTTCCTTAACATCTTTTTCTAAGCCCGCAACATTTACTTGCCGGTGTAATTTGTTTGTCATCGGTTCAAGAGATTCGAATTCAGGTTGGATCTGATGGATTTCTACGTGCACATCCACACAAACCCGGATGTAAAATTCATCTTGTTGTTCATTTTTCAGTAATAGCCGGCCAATCGGCTTTCCTTCGATATACTCCATAACGATCGCCTGTCTACCTTCTACTTCAATAACGTCTTCTACTCTTGGAACACGCAACCCCGTTGAATAAGCTAATTGCTGTTTCTGCGCCTCATACAAAGCTTCCGTTTTTGGTAAATATTCTTTGAATACTTTGACTACGTGATGTTCACACCGATAGAGATCTGCCGTATTTCCTTTCGCAAAAGGACGCTTTACAACCATGATCCACACCATCCTGTCGTTATTCTAGCCATTCATCATTCGCTTTCATTATACCCATACTTGGCGCTGATGATCTTGCAATAATAAAAAGCCGATGGAATCCATCGGCAAAACCCACACTCTACAACGTTTTCAACAGTTCATACAAGTTGTTTTTTGCTTCAAAACCAATCCCTGGCGCCTCGGGCAGTGCAACGTAGCCATCGCTCACCGCCAATGTGTCCGCAAATCCCCCAAATGGTTGGAATACACCAGGATAAGATTCGTTTCCGTATAACTTTAATCCCGCGGCGATGTTTAACGACATTTGATGGCCGCCGTGCGGGATGCAATTTCTTGATGACCACCCGTGACGTTCGAGCATATCTAGTATTTTCATATATTCAACAAGTCCGTAGCTTAACGCACAGTCAAACTGTAAGAAATCAGTGTTCGGGTTCATCCCACCGTAGCGGATCAAGTTCTCTGCATCTTGTACGGAAAACAAATTCTCACCCGTTGCTATCGCTTGGGGGTACACTTTTGAGAGCTCTGATTGCAAGTGATAATCGAGAGGGTCTCCCGCTTCTTCGTACCAAAACAGTTCATACGGTTCAACCGCTCGTCCGAATTCAATGGCTTGCTCAAGCGTAAAGCGCCCGTTCGCATCGACCATAAGATTGCGTCCAGAACCAACCACATCAATCGCCGCTTCAATTCGTTTCAAATCTTCAGCAATGGGCACGCCGCCGACTTTCATTTTAACGGTTGAATAACCCATATCTAAATACGATTTCATTTCATCTTGCAGCTCACTAATCCCTTTACCTGGATAATAATACCCGCCTGCTGCATAAACAAATACCCGTTCATCAACAGTGCCATCCCCGTACTGATCAGCGAGCCATTGGTAAAGAGGCACTTCTTCAATTTTAGCGACCGCATCCCAAATCGCCATATCTAACGTTCCAACCGCTACAGTTCGCTCACCGTGCCCCCCTGGCTTCTCATTGCTCATGAGAATACGATGGATATTTTCAGGAGAGAGGTTTGTCCCTTCCGCATTGACAAGATCATCAGGATTCGCTTCAATAAGCCGAGGAATAAAACGCTCACGCAACAACCCACTCGGTGCGTAGCGACCGTTCGAATTGAATCCATACCCGACGACCGGCTTGCCATCACGAATCACATCCGTCTTCACCGCAACGATTGAAGCCGTCATTTTACTAAAATCAATATACGCGTTGCTAATGTTACTTTTAATCGGTACCGCACGCTCTTCTACTGACACAATTCTCATACGTTCTCCACTCCTTGTTTTGAATGTTCGACCGTATATAATGCAAATACCGTGCCAAATCGTAAAAGCGCCGCTATAAGGATTTTCGCATTCACATCTTTCAAATATGAAATATATCATTTCTATTCTGAAATCCTTCTCCAAAGTGTCGTCGAACTAATTCCATACGTTTTGCAGAATTCCTCTTTTGTTCCTCGAAACTGAGCATATAGCTTTTGCCACAATTCTTTTTCCATCTGTTTGTAAGACTCGGATACCCGGACCGTCACTTCTTCGGTTCGTTCGGTAGACCGCTCAAGAAATGCTTCCACCCCAGCGCGTGTCAACGTTTGTTCAGGATAAGTAATGACGAGGCGCCGGATCCAGTTTTGTAGCTCTCGACTATTTCCATACCACGGATAAGCGATTAATGGTTCGAGCATAGAACTGTCCGCCAACGTGATCGGTCTGTTCTCCCGTCTCATTTCTAAATGAAGAAAATGTTCCGCTAAAACAGCAATATCTTCCTTTCGGTCACGTAAAGGCGATATATTAAGGGGCAACGTCGCAATTCGGTAATAAAAGTCCGCTTTAAATTCGCCTTCCTCGATCAAGTCGGCAATAGGAACGTTCGTCGCACAAATGAGGCGGACGTTAATCGGGATGTTGCGCTCCCCGCCCACTCTTCGTACTTCTTGTTCTTGTAGCACTCGAAGCATCTTCGTTTGAAACGACCGGGACATTTCATTAATCTCATCGAGAAACAATGTACCTTCGTGAGCGAGCTCCAATAATCCTGACCGGCCACCCTTTCTCGCACCTGTGAACGCCCCTTCCTCGTAGCCGAACAGTTCACTTTCGAGCAACGTTTCGTTCAAGGCACCGCAGTTCACAGATACGAACGGTTGCTGTTGGCGTTTGCTCGCGTTATGAATGCTTTGAGCGAATAACTCTTTGCCCGTCCCTGTCTCCCCATAAATGAGCACCGTCCCTTCAGAACGAGCATACAGTTTTGCCTCTTCAATCGTTTGTTGCAGTTCAGCATTCACTGTCAGAACATCGGCAAACGTATGCTTCGCAACAAGCCCTTTATCATAAAGCTCCTTTCGGATCTTAAGCTCCAACTGCTGCACATCTTGAATCGCCTCAAACCATTGAATCGCCCCGCTCATCGTCGGCACAGTCGTCACGATCAACTGCTGACCCCCAACCGTCACAACCTTGCGCTCCTCCTCCATCGTTTCCACTTGCTTTTGGAGCGCTTCATGTTGAACGACCTCACGGTAAACATTCGATTTTTTTAGAGAAGGAAATAACGATACCGCATGCTCGTTATACGTCTTGATATGCTCCAACTCGTCAATGACGACCACCGCTTGCGTCATTGAACCGATGATGAGTTCGAGCTCTTTTCGCTTCGCTCGTTCACGGTGTTGGATCTCTAACGTACGGACTGCTTGTTCGATCGCTTGCTCCAACGCTTCATGACCCGAGCGTAGCAATGTTGCTCGTACCCCTTTTTGTCCCGCAGCGCGACCGCCCTACGATCCCCGATCAAGAACTCACTGCGATGTTCATCTAACATTCCTTCTAGCTCATCTTTATGATGATAGCGCAGCACGTGGACCGCCCGGTCGTTCAGCGACAATGTATACGCCTCGGTTTGTTCGATCAGCGATGCGTAAAGCAAAACGACAATCGCTTGAGCGCCTTCTTGCGTAGCGACCGCCACTTCACGTAACAAGTCATACGGCGTAATCGGAATTTGTACGTAAGGCAATTCCGTTTGCTCGTGTAAAAACGCCCCCAAACCTCCACGAGAAACGATCAGGTTCGCTGTAGGTGGGATTTGTGTAAGTGTGTCTTTCCAATCGTTCTCTGCGCGGATAAACGTTACGCGATACGGCCGCTCACTCAATTGCTTTTCAATCATCTCGATTTGTTCATCTGTCACTTGAAACGGCGCACTGATGACAATCTCTTCCATATCACATCTGCTCCCCTCACGAAAATCTTTCCTGCTGGTACTGCACAGAGGGTTCGTGCATCCGCTCCATCATCTCAACCCAATATGTACGCCCAACACTTTGGCTATACGATAAATATCCACCGATTTCCTCGTACCAAGCCGTTGCGGTTTCGTGAATCAAATCAAGTTCTACGAGCGCTCGGTCAGAAAACTCGATCCGCTCTTCTCGTTCAAGGTTATCGTCAACTTCTCGATGTTCAATCTCCTGCAATTCTTGAAGCATAAAGTCAGCTGTAGCTGTTGTTGTCTGACTCAAGGGAGACGATGCGTTTGCATGAAACTCAATCGCCATCCGCTCCAGCTCATGGCTGTTTTCTTTGATCGTCTCTAGCGCGCGAACGATTTGTTCCCATTGTGAACGCGGGATCTCCCCCTCCTCGGTCACCGTTTGGAGAATCCCAGCGAGTAGATAAACCTCATTTTGCATCTGATTTTGGTACATATTGACTTGTAGGCTCAAGTAATTCTGTTGCTCATTGTTCGTTTGCTGAAGTGAACCGGCGTAAAGACCGAGCATCATCACCAAACCGATAAATAGCCAAAATCTTCTCTTTGAAATTTGAATCATGAAAACCCTCCTGTTTTTCTCGTCGATGAGAGCAACATCCACGAGCCGACAATGAGCAAAAGAAGTAGCAGCACGGCTGCCATCCGACTCAGCTCAATGACAAACACGTCACCAAGAAACCATTCGTTAAGTACGGCAAACCCAAAGATCCCAACACCGATGGCAAAAGGAATCCCGATTCTTTTTAATTTTGAATCGGTGAAAGATGTCTCTCGTAGCGCGAATAGAATAACGGGTAGAGCGACAAAAAACGCAACAACGATAAATATAATCGTCGTTAAAAGTGATACTTGAACCGATGTATTTGTGATAAATGATGATATCAAAGCGGACGCGACGGTAAATATGGCAACAATCATTGCAAAAAATCCTCCGTATAAAAGGTCATGCTTCCATGATGTTTTCGGTAATTCAGCGACGAGCGCTCGGCAATATCCCGGCAAGTCATCGCCAAATACTTCTTTGGCTGTTTTTCCATCCGCCTCTGCATCTTCCAAATGATCAAGAATTTCGGCCAGCGCTCGCTCTGACGGTTCTTCTTTCACTTTCAATGTTCGAATGTATACGAGCACATCATCGTACACTTTTTTGTTTTCTTCAGATAATTTTCTTCTTCTTTCGTTAATGTCAGTAATGATTTGTTTCGTACTCATTCGTTCACCTTCCTTCTAATTTATGGACCGCATTTTTCAACTGTTGCCAATGGTCACGAAACGTATGCAATGCTTCTTCTCCTTGTTTTGTCAGCTTGTAATATTTTCGGTTTGGACCTGCAGGAGATGGCTTTAACGTGGCGTCCACCCACCCCGCTTTTTCCATTCGTAGTAACAACGGATAAATACTGCCTTCTTTCACCATGTTGAGCCCGGCATCATACAGCTTCTTACTCAGTTCATATCCGTACACTTCTTCTTTTTCAATAATTGATAGAATGCACCCTTCAAGAATTCCTTTTAACATTTGCGACTGTGTTTTATCCATAATGCCCCCTCCGCTATATTGCTTTGCAAGATAGCGGGTCGTAGCTAACTTGTAAAACAATATAGCATAAGCGTACATCGATCTGAATCTCTTTTCAAGCATTATTTAAAAAAAGACTAGACACGGTATTTCATTTGTATTAGTATGTTCATTCGTGATTAAAAAACGAAGGGAGCGGTTGAACATGCGTATGAACTTCTCTAGAAAGATGATTCTTGCTGTTTTTATGTTAGGGACATTTGCCGTCGGCATGACGGAATATGTCGTTACTGGGTTGTTAACTCAATTTGCCGAAGATTTAAACGTGGAAGTATCCACTACAGGTTTGCTTTTAACCGTGTATGCGATTAGCGTCGCCATTTTTGGACCGATACTGCGAATCGTGACGCTCAAATTCTCACCTAAACCACTGTTACTCGCACTAATGATCCTGTTCATTCTAAGTAATATTTTGGCAGCAACCGCTCCCAATTTTGACGTGTTATTACTATCGAGACTATTTTCTGCTGCGATGCATGCACCTTTCTTTGGGATTTGTATGTACATCGCTATTAGCATTTCTGACCCGACGAAACGGACCGGGCAATTGCCGCTGTGCAAGGAGGCTTGACGATCGCATCATGATCGGTGTACCGTTCGGATCTTTTCTCGGCGGAATGTTTGATTGGCGACTCGTCTTTTGGTTCATGGCGGCTCTTGGATTGCTCACGCTCATTGGATTATGGTGACAACGCCAAACATCCGGCCATCAGAAGTACCGAAAGTGAAAGATGAATTGCAGATGCTAAAAAATAAAAATGTCCTCATGACGATCGCCATTATCGTGCTCGGGTTTTCTGGTGTGTTCACTGCATATACGTTCAAGGAGCCGATGTACCGGGAGTTTGCCGGCTTTGATGTGACAGGCATTACACTCGGACTCTTTTTCTTCGGACTCGGTGCGGTGATCGGCAACTTCGTCTCCGGTTCGGTAAGACCGAGCCGCTTGACGAGTCGGTTGCTACTCGCACTCGCCGCATTAGCGGTCGTGCTCGTTTCGTTCACACACTTATTGGCGTTTGCACCTATGGCCATTGTGATGAGCTTTCTCTTCGGGGCGGGGACGTTCGGAACGACGCCGCTCCTGAATGCGAAGATCATTCTTGCGGCTAAAGAAGCGCCGTCCCTATCCGGCACAATAGCCGCTTCGGTATTTAACTTGGCGAATGCGATTGGTGCTGCTTTAGGTTCTTTCCTACTGGGAGCTGGCTTTTCTTACACGACGATTACGTATGTGGCGGGAGCCATGATTACTTTCGGCCTCATTCTCACCTTTATAAACGTAAAAACCGAAGATCGTTCCGTTTATGAAGCGTAATAAATAAAACTCAATAGAGAAGTCGATGTCACTGAAAAAGAGAAATTGTAAATCATATAATAGCATTTCGATTGTTATAAGTAGAAAATCCCACATAGGCCTTCCTATGATGGGATTTTCTTGAGTGGGGAACCATTTTCTACAGAAATCCCCACATTGAATCGTTTTTTGCCCACATAGAAGGTTCTATGATGGGATTTTTACCATTCGCAACCCGCCATGTTGTTGAAATCCCCACACAGATTGGCCCCGATGTTTCGCATTAACGAGTAACTTAGGAAAGGAGACGTTATTTTTACAGTACCCTCGAGAAATTTATGGAGATTTTCCCCTCTTACTTTTTCTCAACCCCCACGTACAACCTCCCCTGGTAGCCCCTCTTTATAATTCATTGCTATACTCGTCACGAAGGGTTCTTTTTAATACTTTGCCGCTTGGATTTTTCGGTAGGATGGTACCACTTTTATTTGCTTTGGAATTTTGAACTTGGACAATCGTTCTCTGCAAAACTGTGAAATCGCTTCTTCTTGCAAGTCTGATTCAGGCTTAACGACAACAAGTGCAGTAACGGCTTCAATCCAATACGCGTCGGGTGTGCCGATAACAGCAACTTCTGATACACCCTCTAGCTCGTACAACGTTTCTTCCACTTCGCGACTGGATACATTCACCCCGCCAGTATTGATCATATCCTTCTTACGGTCAACGATGGTGAGGTAGCCTTCCTCATCCATAAATCCGAGATCTCCACTATGGAACCAGCCGCCTTTGAACGCTTCTGCCGTTTTCTCAGGATCATCAAGGTAACCCGTCATCGCATGCGGGGTCCGGTGTACAATTTCCCCCACTTCGCCGCGGGCGACTTCCTCATCATTTTCATTAACAATTCGTGTTTCTACATTTAATGATGCCACGCCAGCGGAACCTAGCTTATTCAGTTGATCTTCAGGCTGCAAAGCTGTTGCAAGTGGGGCCACTTCGGTCTGACCGTAGAAATTCCAAAAGCGTGCATTCGGCAAACGATTGGACAATTCTTTTAACACTTCTCTTGGCATGCTCGCCGCTCCGTAGTAGCACTTCTCAAGAGCGACGAGATCTCTAGATGCAAATTCCGGATGGCGCAAAAGGGCAATCCAAACGGTCGGTGGGCAGAACAGTTGTGTCGCCCCTCCTGTTTCAATCGCATCAAAGATCGCTTCTGGCTTCGGCGCAGCTAAAATGATGTTCGTACAACCGAGATAAATGCTTGGGCCGAGAAAAACGTGAAGCTGTGCACAATGGTAAAGAGGCAGCGCATGAATCATAACATCATGGGGCTCCATCTTACCTTCAATGATAACGCTTACATACTCGCTAATTAAACTTTTATGCGTGAGCATAACTCCTTTCGGTAGAGATTCAGTTCCGCTCGTATACAACACTTGTGCCAAATCATCGTCTTCAATAAGCGCCTCAACCAATGTTGACGGTTGGTCTTTTCGCAACACATCGAGGGTTAGCCACCCTTCTCGCTCTGTCTCGGTATCTAGCAAATACCGGTTGGCGACCGCGATTTCTGCTGAAGAGACATCGAGTACTGGCGCATACTCTGTGGAGCCAAGCACGGTATTCACTTTGGCATGTTGGAGAATATAACGAACATCAGTCACCGTCAACATGTAGTTAATCGGGACCATCACCGCACCGATGCTCGCTAACGCATACTGAGCGACTACAAAATCGAGGCTGTTTTTTGACATGATGGCGACCCGGTCACCTTTCTTCATGCCTCCGGAAACGAACGTATGAGCGGTTTGATTTACGAGGAAAGTTAACTGTTCATACGTGTATTCCTTGCCCTCATAAACGATCGCCACTTTTTCTGGCACCCGTCGACGGTTCTTTGGAGCAAGTCGATTAACGTTTGTCTTCGGACTCGTTGCACGGTTGGTCGATGGACATTGTCGGATTCATGCTTTCACTCCTTATTTTTTTCTTATCATTATTATAATTCAGATAAATAAAATCCCCAATGTATTTTTTTGTCTTGTCCTGTCATACGTCTTTAGAGACTGGTATACTTATACCTAAGACTTTTATCTAGGAGGGTGAGCATGGACAGAGCCAAACTACTCCAAAAGTACCGTGAGAAAAACGAGCAACGTGTAGCTGCCCGTTCTAACATGAACAACGTCAATCGTGCAACGGAGCAGCGAACGAAAGACCGAACGAAAAAAGTGAAACAGCTCGAAAACGATGTGAAACGCGAGCGTACAAAAAATGATGACTTGCGCTTAGAGCGGGATTCATTAAAACGAAAACAACACCATTTCAAACAAAAAATATCAGAACAATCAGTACAATTGGCTAATGAACGGGCGTCGCATTCTGAAACGAAAGAGGCACTTCAACAAGCCGAAAAGCACATATCTGCATTACAAGCACAACTTGAGGCACAACGAACTGAACTCGATCATATGAACCATATAAAGGAATTGCATCAAAAACAATCGCAACGAATTCGCGACCTAAAGCAGCATAACCAAAGGCAAAAGGAAGCGCTCTGGCAGTTGAAAAGCCAACCTTCGACTTTTTCTGCTCATGCGAAGAAGGAGATTGCGCAACTCAATCGCAAAATCCATGAATTACACGAGTTGAAAGATGTAAAACACACGCCCGGGTCACTCGTTTCAAAACTGCGCCGTGAAATGAATGCACATAATATCGATCAATTGTTCACGAATGGGGAGAATCAACTGGCACGGTTGGCAGAAACCGCTGAAGAGCTGAAGAAATCAAAACATCGACACGTATCGAATGCATCGCCCAGTTCTTCCAACCCGCATACGCATTACGGTCACATTGAGAAAAAGAACGGGCGCTTGTTTTTTATCACACTGAGTAACGAAGCCTTTCAAGCGGTGAGCAACACAGACGTCACCGACGGCACGCCAGTGAACGCAACGATTCGGAACAAAATCGCTTACGTAAATCAAGTGCTGTATCTAAATGTCCGAAAAACGAAAAAGTTGGCTCGAAAAAAGAAAACAGCGTCCGGTCGGCGCCCCCGGTCTCTGGGGCAACACATCGGAAGTTTTCACGTGCTGCTCGTCGGTTCAAAGAGACTGAATCGTTACAAGGCACGGTTGGAGGAGCACGGGCTACAGGTCACGGTCATGAATCCTTATGAAGAGAATTATCATCGGCTTCTTCATGTTCATTATGACTTGGCGATTTTGCTCACCGCTCACGCTCCCCACGCCATTTACCATTATTTCAACACCGCCTCTGCCCATGTTGAAACGATGAAGCACGACAATGAAGAGAATATCGTCGCCCGGGTCCGATTTTTTGCAAAGCAACAGGAATGGCGAAAGGATCGAGTACGAGAGCGTCTTTTCGAATAATTATCGCGCGGCTCGTCCGAGAACGCGGTTGGCTACGACGGTCACGAGAAACGCGCATACGAACGCAACCAGCATGCTGACGACTAACCCGAAAGCATCTGTAGACGCAAACGGCGCCATGAAGGTCGGCAAGTAAGCCGTACCTCGGACATCGAACAATCCGACCATCATGCCGCCGAGCCCTGCCGAAACAATCGCCCCAGCAAAGATGACTTTGCTAGAAAACATGAACGGATACGCCGATTCCACGAACGTTCCGAAACCAAGGTTAATCGTGACTCCTGGTGCAGCGAGCGCTGCTTGACCTCGCTGCTTCGGGAAGAACACATGAGCGAGATTAATTCCTGCGGCAACCATGACGAGTGACACAAGGTCAACAGCACCCAAAAAGCTCGCGCCGGTTCTTTCCATTTCAAATAAGACGATCGGCAAGATGGCGGCATGGTACACGCCGCCTAGTATCGCTGGCCAGATGAGCAAGCCCGAAAGCGTACCGGCTAATATTGGATTGAACGCAATTGCACCTTCTATGCCTGAACGCACGAGCTCGCCGGCTTGCAAAGCAATCGGCCCTAGCACGAAAAAGACAATGAGCCCGAAGCCAGTCCAGCCAAACCACCAGCAAAGATATTCACCGTCGTCATCGGAAAGCGCCAGCGAATCATTTGCATGAACAATACGTTTACAGAGATACCAGCAAGAATCCCACCGATCATTCCCCCGATAATGCCGCCTTCAATTGATAATGTACCGGCAATGACCCCTGCCACAATCGATACTTCATCTAAATTCGACACTTGCTTGGCGGCAACGACGGCGATGACGACGGGCAGCGCCGCAATTAGGATATCAAAGACCGCCGCGAGGCCAGAAAAGACCGGGACTTTGCTCAACGCCAAAATGAGTGCCATCGCAATGAACGCTGGCAAAGAAGTCATCATGATTCCTTTAATATTAATATTCTTTAGAGGGTTTTTCTGATTTTTGTTATTAAAATCTTTCGATAATTGCGGGCGGAACTTGACGCTCCGTGTTTCGCTAAGGCAGCGACGAATGATATCGCTCTCGTCCGATTTGTCGTTCCTGTTGTCCCAGAGCTTGCGATGACGTTCGCCCCACTCGCCTGAATATCAGCCATCGCTGTGCCACCGGTTCCAACAATCGGAATTTGACGATCGGTAGCTGCGCGAAGGGCCGCTCGGTTCGCGTTCTTTGGATCAGCACTCATGACGATGAGACCGTCTACGTCTCCGCTATGTATGTGGTCTGCCAATTTCGCATCCCACTGGGCGACCGCTTCGTTTATTTGTTGCAAATGCCCCGTTTCGATTGGTCGGATGTCCCTTCTACCATCGCGTACAGCGTTGCGCCTGTCGTCTGCTTTGCCCGGTCCATGCTCGCATCTGCGCCAATAAACTGTACGTAATTCACTTGCATATGTGCAGCTTCACACTGTACGAGCAGTTCCTGTAAAAGCTTCTCCGCATCTTGCCCACCATGATTGAACAAGTTCCCGCCGCTACTACCTATGATTGCAACGTTTTTCATAATCTCCCATCTCCTTGGCGCTTTATCTCTTTATCCCTTTACCATGATATTGTAGCAAAGAATCAAGCCGATGGGTGCTGATTTTTCTGAAATCTCAGGAGAGGGTTGGCATCCTATAACGGTGGTTGATCGACTTTGGAAGTTTCTAGGAGATCGGCGATCTATATAGGATGAACTTAACATTTTCCTGATTGCACACCTTGTTGTTGCTTTCCACTGCAGGCGGATGCTTGCACTCCAGACTACAAGTGCAACATCGGTGGCGAAACATCTGCCACCGTGTTTTCTTTACACTCCAGAGCATAAGGGCAACATCGGTGGCCAAAAGACAGCCACCGTGTTTTCTTTACAGTCGTAGCACAAGGGCGACATCGGTGGCGAACCCCTGGG
>NZ_BAWZ01000041.1:0-39572 GCF_000698105.1 Geomicrobium sp. JCM 19037
ATCGTGAAATTTTTACGAAGATGGCAGAGCTTGGCCTGACGGGTTTGCCTTGGCTGAAGAGGAAGGCGGTGCCGGTAGTGGATATGTGAGCTATGTGCTTGCGGTTGAGGAGTTGTCCCGAGTGTGTGCGAGTACCGGGGTTACGCTGTCCGCTCATTTATCACTAGCAAGCTGGCCAATTCATAAATTTGGCAATCAAGAACAAAAGGAAAAGTATTTAAAACCCCTGGCAGAAGGAAAATTCATCGGTGCGTATGCGCTAACAGAACCTGGAGCAGGCTCTGACGTTGCGTCAATGAAAACATCCGCCGTTCTTGATGGAGACGATTACGTGTTGAACGGATCAAAGATTTTTATTACGAATGGCGGCGTTGCCGATGTGTATATTGTGTTCGCCAAAACGGAATCAGCGGACGGTCATGGTGGTGTGACGGCGTTTATCGTTGAACAATCGTTTGCTGGCTTTTCGGTCGGTAAAAAAGAAGAAAAGCTCGGCATTCGCTCATCACCAACGACAGAGGTGCGGTTTGATCAATGTCGTGTACCGAAAGCGAACGTGCTTGGTGACGTGGGGGCTGGCTTTAAGATTGCAATGCAAACGCTCGATGGAGGCAGAAATGGGATTGCTGCTCAAGCGGTCGGCATTGCTCAAGGGGCACTGGACGCAGCTGTCCAATATGCAAAGGAGCGTAAGCAATTTGGCAAACCGATTGCTACGAATCAAGGCATTTCGTTTAAGTTAGCAGAGATGGCTGCTAAAGTAGAAGCAGCACGCTTGCTCACGTATCAAGCCGCTTGGCTCGAAGAGAACAATCAACCGTACGGACACGCATCGGCAATCTCCAAGCTATACGCCGGAGATGCGGCAATGGAAGTGACGACCGAAGCGGTCCAAGTATTCGGCGGGTATGGTTACACTCGAGAATATCCAGTTGAACGGTACATGCGTGATGCGAAGATCACACAAATTTATGAAGGAACGAATGAGATTCAAAAGGTGGTTATTAGTAAAGGGTTGTTAAAGGGGTGACCACGGGATGAAACGTCACGTACCAGCGATGGTAAAAGATGAAGTGTTAATAAAAAAACGTCGGGAACAGATGGTTAAAGCCGCTGTCCAATTGTTCCACGAGAAGGGGTTCCACCGAACGACAACACGAGAGATTGCAAAAGCTTCTGGCTTTAGCATCGGCACACTTTATGAATACATCGGCTCGAAAGAAGACGTCCTCTATCTCGTGTGCGACTCTGTGCATGATGGAGTAAAAGGGCGATTCAATGAACTGCTAGAAGAAAGCAGCCCAGGCATCGAACGCTTTAAACACTTAATTCGTAGCCTTATTCAAGTAATGGATGAAATGCAAGATGAAGTGTTAGTCATGTATCAAGAGTCAAAATCGTTACCAAAAGATGCCTTAACGTATGTATTGGACCGAGATCGGAGCATGACCGACGATATTCGGAATGTCATCGTCGATTGTCGTGAACGAGGAGAGATCATTGCAAGCGATCAAGAGATTCAATTGCTGTCAGAAAACATCATGACAAAAGCTATATGTGGACATTTCGCCGGTGGGCACTTCGCAAGAATTTCTCGTTAGAAGAGTATACAGAATTGCAGTTGCAAGACGTGATGAGAAGCATACGTACCCAACAGTAAACGAAAGAAATAAAAGAAAGGGATTTTTATAGCATAAAGCTTGTGTTTATGTTTATAATGGTAGGTATGCACGCCGCTTTGCAGATCGAAAGCGAGCCGCTTACGAAAGGGTGTAGGTTGCATTGACCATTAAAGAGCTTAGCCGTGAAGAGATTACGGAAATGTCTGCTGTCGAGATTTCGTATCGTTTGATTAAAGAAAAGAATGGCCCAGCAGAGTTTGCTAATTTCTTTACTCAAGTTTCAGAATTAAAGCAGATTCCGAGTAAAGACCTCGATGATCGTCGCACCAAGTTATTTACAACCTTGAATATAGATGGCCGGTTCGTTCATCTTGGAAACAATCATTGGGGGCTAAAAGAGTGGTATCCCGTGGATAAGACGGACGAAGACCTTGGGAATACCTTCCAAGCACCCGAACCAGAAGAAGCACAGGAATTTGAAGACATCGAAGATGAGTTGGATGAGATTGCCAACGAAGACGATTCGGATGCCGATGAACAATCAGACGATGACTTTGACGGCTACGACGACAATGATGAAAGCGACGACTATGACGAAGAAGACGACGCTGAAGATGATGACGAAGAAGACGATGATAACAACTAAGCGATAACTTACCTGCTGTCTGAGTGTATACTCAGCAGCTTTTTTTGTAGGTTAATTTTAAAGAAATGCACTGTTTATTCAAGGGGCATCTGCATCAAACTTTGTTTCCATACACTCGGCTGGAAATTTCGCCACTCGATTCGATCCAATCCAATCCAAAAGAGCCGTCAAGCCATCGACCTGGGTGATGCCGATGACCGTTCGGTTTATCCTCGGCACCTCCGGTGCCGATCGTAGCTAGCACTTGAGGTTTAGATGGGCAAAGAAGGTCGACGTTCGGTTATCAAAAACGAAGCATACGGGGAACGGCGGTGTTATCGGGCGACGTATACTGTTTCAGGCGCGGTCTAGATCACCGAGTATTTGGGGGAAACCGGCCGTTTTAACGTGATCTATATAGAATGAACTTAAGATTTTCCTAATTGCGCAGTTGGGTTATAGGGGGAGCGCGGTGCCATTTTGCGCGCTAGTTTACACGTTATGCGCGCAAGTTCGCATAGTTAAACGATTTTGGCGTTCATTCCGCTAAACTTGCGCGCAGTTTGTTCCAACTGGAGCGCAGATTCAATGCCGATAAACGAGCAAACTGTCGGCCCCGCCGGATTCGGTTCGGCGCGAACCACGCCATCGTCTCCATATGTTCCCGTCAAGCTTATCAGCGTAGAAAAGCAGAGAGTGGCGATTGCGAGAGCGTGGATGAACGAACCTGATCTTATTCTCGCTGACGAGCCGACGGCCAGTCTCGATACTAAGCGCGGCCACCAAGTCATTGAGCAACTAAGTGAGCAAGTGAAAATGCGAAAAAAAGCCGCAGTGCTCGTTACACATGACGAACGTTTATTACCGATTTGTGATCGCGTCATTCAGGTCGTGGATGGTCATACCGAAGACACGTAAGTAAAGTTACGCCCAATGGTCGATACCATTGCGTAAGATGTTTTAGAATAATGGTAAAGGTTGTTGCTGCACGGGCTGAGTGACTGTACCAGGACCATTAATTAGGTTGTTATTAATGACAATACGAAATGGAGGTTGGTGAGAAAAGCCACCGTCATGACATTGTGAGCGAATAAAATCTCTCGTAGGTTCCACAAATGATAAGGTTGTCTCATATTGAGCACACTCCTTTCTGAAAAGGATACAGTACATCGTATGTGTACGAGTTTGAAAAGCGTGTTCTCTTATCCCTAGTAAAGAAAAAAAGGCGCTGTCAAATATTGCCCGGGAAATAAAAAACGTGGCAGAAAAAAGAGGAATTCGTCGAGGAATGCTGGAGATTTCTTTAAGAATTCTATTTCGAATCTATAATAATCCAAAAAGATTTATAGTGAAAGGAAGAATGATCATGTCGTATGAAGTGAATATTGGCTTGCAGGTAGAGGAAGATGAAGTGCCGGCGTTACGGGAAAAGGTAGGGTGGGAGCGGCGTGACGAAGATTATCCAACACTTTTTGAGCGGTGTAACTTCTGGGCAGTTGTCCGCGATGAACACGACGAACTCATCGGCTTTGGTTATGTATGTGGGATGAGATTGGAGCACGGTTATATGGAAGACATCATTGTCCATCCAAGTTACAGAAAGAAAGGTATTGGAGGTCAGATCGTTGAGGCGTTGCTGCAAGAAGCTCGTGTTATCGGACTTGAGGTTGTGACAGTAACGTATGATCCCACGCACGAAAGTTTTTACCGTAAATCTGGGTTTTTACCCGGTGGTGGCGGTGTATGGCGAGCATCCTTATAAGACTCAACGTGCACTCACACTTGGCATTTCAATTCTTGACAATTGGGCGATCCGGGGGTAGAATCAATTTTGGGCTTGTCCAGAAGGTATAAAATAGGTTTGTCAGATAAATAGTAAGTAGACGCGAGAAGTGTGCCCCCGATGAAGGCGGAGGTCTCACTTTTTTTTTATTGTATAAGCAAAATGGATGAAGAAGGAAGGGGTTGGCGAAATGGCCGTAAAGTATATTTTTGTCACAGGGGGAGTTGTGTCGTCCTTAGGAAAAGGGATTACAGCAGCATCTCTAGGACGTCTTCTAAAAAACAGAGGTTTGAATGTAACGATTCAGAAGTTTGATCCTTATATTAACGTAGACCCAGGGACAATGAGCCCTTACCAGCACGGTGAGGTTTTCGTTACCGATGATGGTGCCGAAACGGATTTGGACCTCGGTCATTATGAACGTTTTATTGACATTAACTTGAATCAAAACAGCAACGTGACAACAGGAAAAGTGTATTCATCGGTCATTCGTAAAGAACGCCGCGGCGATTATCTCGGAGGAACAGTTCAAGTTATCCCCCACGTAACAAATGAATTGAAAGACCGTGTGTACCGCGCTGGCAATGAAGCCAATGTAGATGTTGTCATTACAGAAATTGGCGGTACCGTCGGCGATATTGAAAGCTTGCCTTTCCTAGAAGCGATTCGCCAAATTAAGAGCGATGTAGGTAGAGAGAACGTAATGTACATTCACTGTACGTTGATCCCGTATTTATCAGCAGCAGGTGAAATGAAGTCTAAGCCAACGCAACATAGCGTAAAAGAATTAAGAAGCTTAGGGATTCAGCCGAATGTCATTGTCGTGAGAACAGAGCAACCCGTACCTGAAGAGATGAAAGAGAAAATTGCCCTTTTCTGTGACATTCATAAGGACTCGGTCATTGAAGCTAGAAATGCAAATCCGCTCTATCAAGTTGCACTCGATTTGCAAGATCAGCACCTCGATGATATCGTCTGCAATCACTTGAAGATTGATTCGCCAAAGCCTGAAGCTGATATGAAAGAATGGACCGAGTTGGTTGAGAAAGTGAAGCACCTTTCTAAGAAAACGACGATCGGGCTCGTTGGAAAGTACGTCTCGCTCCCAGACGCGTACCTTTCAATTGCTGAGTCGTTGAAGCATGCGGGTTATGCTTATGACGCAGATATCGACATTCGTTGGATTGATTCAGAAAACGTGACCGACGACAATGTCGCAGATCAACTTAAAGACGTTGACGGCGTATTAGTTCCTTATGGGTTTGGACATCGCGGAGTGGAAGGCAAGATTTCTGCCATCCGTTATGCAAGAGAAAACCGCGTGCCATTCTTTGGGATCTGTTTAGGAATGCAACTTGCATCTGTTGAATTTGCACGTAATGCACTTGGGCTAAGTGATGCAGCTTCTGCGGAGATGGTGCCAGAGACGAGCAACCCAATCATTGACTTGCTTCCCGAACAAAAGGACATTGAAGACCTTGGGGGAACTCTCCGCCTTGGACTTTATCCTTGTAAGTTAAAAGAAGGTACGGTCGCCAAACGTGCGTATGGTGAAGAAGTTGTGTACGAGCGTCACCGTCATCGTTACGAGTTTAACAACGCGTACCGCGAAGCATTTGAAGAGGCAGGGTTCATATTTTCAGGGGTTAGCCCAGATAACCGCCTCGTAGAGATTATTGAACTTGCTGACCACCCATACTTCGTTGCGGCGCAGTTCCACCCGGAATTCGTTTCACGGCCAACACGTCCGCAACCGCTATTTAGAGAATTTATCCGTTGCTCCTTAGGAGAGAACTAAAAAAGCGCTGCATCCGTTTCCGAACGGAGCAGCGCTTTTTTGTGCGAATAAGAAAAAACCACTGGTAATACAAGATTCTCGACAGCTTTTTCACATTTTGAGCGAGAAACCGTGATACACTGAATTCAATCTAGTAGTTCCTTTATGTGGAACATGAGCATTTGATACGCGTATACGATGGCAATTTCACCGGGATATCCGCTTCTCGAACCATCCAAGTTAGGGACAAGGCCTTTTGATGACGTTTCTACGTAGAAAGGTTCTTCCATGCCTTCGACTTGTTGTAGGTCTGGTGCTGCTGAACCAAGAAACACGACCGGCGTTTCGGCTGAAAGAATTTGTTGCAGACGTTGATTATCGTTCTCGTTGTCTGATTCTTCGGTGATATAAACGAGACGATCTGCTGGTGTGACGACCTTTAAGGCGTCATCTAATGGAAGATATACCGTTTTATCTAATGTGTCCGGGTTTTCTGTTAGTGCTTGTGCGAGTGATTGAAAACGTGCCGACGCACAAAGATAAATGGTTCCTTCACCGACGAGGGCGGCAGCGAGCATCCGGCTGCTTTCTTCTATTTGTTCTTCTTGGTTTTGAATAAGTGTAAAGACGCGTTGTAGTTGCGTCGTATACATTTTCATCATCTTAAAGTCACCTTTTCTAACGTTATTATCCACAAGTTTACCCGATTCTCAAGCTTACAAAAAGAGGAGATTTCAGTTGCTGTGAAGAATTCATGTAATGTGATGATGAATTCCGTACCATACCAAGTGGAATCTTTTAATGGCAAGAGGTGACTATATTTGCAAAAAATACTCATTGTAGACGACGAAGCAGGTATTCGTAAACTAATTGAAGCCATTTTGACAGAAGAAGGGTATGAGGTTCACCTTGCTTCTAATGGATATCAAGCATTGGAAGTGTTGGCAGAAGATTCCTTTAAACTTGCCATCTTAGATGTTAAACTCCCTGGTATAAATGGGATTGATGTTCTGAAACGAATTCGGGGGAGAAATTCGTCCATTCGCATCATTATGATGACAGCTTACGAAGAACTTGATTTTAATGACGTATTAAAAGAGCAAGGGGTGTATGGGTCAATTGCCAAGCCATTTGACATTAAAGAAATTCGCGATCTTGTGAGCGGTGCGATGGATACATAGATGTATCATGAAAACAGGATATGCTATAATATCAGAGAATGAAATTCTTTAGCCAGTACAAGGAGGAAGTAACATATGCCATTAGTTTCTATGACAGAAATGCTCAGAACAGCAAAGGAAAACCGCTATGCTGTTGGACAATACAATTTAAATAATATGGAATTTACTCAAGCAATTTTACAAGCGGCAGAAGAAGAGAAATCACCGCTTATTTGTGGTGTTTCTGAAGGAGCAGCCCGATATATGGGAGGCTTTGAAGCAGTTGTACAAATGGTGAAGTCATACATGAAGACATACAACGTCACAGTACCGGTAGCGATTCACCTTGACCACGGTTCAAGTTTTGAAGCGTGTGCCCAAGCGATTCATGCTGGATTTACTTCAGTTATGATCGACGGTTCTCATGATCCACTTGAGGAGAACATTGCGCTCACAAAACGTGTCGTTGAAATGGCTCATGCTGTTGGTGTATCTGTAGAAGCCGAACTTGGAAGAATTGGTGGACAGGAAGATGACCTCGTCGTGGATGCGGCAGATGCAAATTATGCCATTCCTGAAGAATGTGAGCGTCTCGTTAAAGAAACAGGTGTTGACTGCTTTGCACCAGCGCTTGGCTCAGTTCATGGTCCATACAAAGGCGAACCGAATCTTGGGTTTAAGCAAATGGAAGAAATCAACAAACTTGTCGGCTTAACGCCACTCGTATTGCATGGTGGTACAGGTCTACCTGTGAAAGATGTACAAAAAGCGATTGAATACGGCCATGCGAAAGTAAATGTAAATACTGAAAGTCAAATTGCGGCGACAGAGGCTGTAAAAGCGGTGTTTGAATCGAACCCTGAACAGTATGACCCGCGTAAATATATGGGTCCTGCACGCGATGCGATTAAAGAAACGGTAAAAGGAAAAATGCGTGACTTCGGCTCATCCGGAAAAGCGAAGTAACTTTTTACAGCAGGAGAGGAGAATTTCATGAAGTTTTTTATTGATACAGCAAACATTGAAGAGATTAAAAAGGCCCATGCACTAGGCATTTTGGACGGTGTAACAACAAACCCGAGCCTCGTCGCAAAAGAAGGCGTTGATTTTAAAGATCGTCTGAAAGAGATTACTGCACTTGTCGACGGTTCTGTGAGCGCTGAAGTTATTGCATTAGAAGCAGATGCGATGATTGAAGAAGGAAAAGAACTTGCAGCTGTTGCTCCAAACGTTACAGTAAAAGTGCCAATGACGGTTGAAGGGTTAAAAGCAGTTAAAGCATTTAAAGATCTCGGCATTAAGACGAACGTGACACTTATCTTCTCAAGTGTACAGGCGCTTCTAGCCGCACGTGCAGGCGCCTCGTACGTATCCCCATTTCTCGGTCGTGTAGATGATATTGGCGGCAATGGACTTGCCCTTGTTGAAGAAATTGCCGATATCTTCCTTACACATGACATTGATACTGAAATTATTGCCGCGAGTGTTCGCCACCCTGTCCATGTGACAGAAGCCGCGAAGCTTGGCGCCGATATCGCAACCATTCCTTATAATGTGATTGAGCAGTTAGCGAAGCACCCACTAACAGACCAAGGCATCGAGAAGTTTTTAGCTGATTGGGACAAAGTCGCAGGCAACAAGTAAACGTGTCTAGCATATAGAACTCGTGACTATACTGGCAAATAAGAGGATATGACCAGGCTTTCTTCGGAAAGCCTGCGTTTCTAATTGATTCCGATGGATGAGGGAAGTGACATACCAATGGAAAAGTTAATGGTCGAAGGGGGTCATCCGCTGACAGGAGAAGTGCAAATCGGCGGAGCCAAAAACAGTGCAGTTGCGCTTATACCGCAGCTTTGCTTGCCGATTCACCAGTAAGGATTGATAACCTGCCAAACATTTCCGATGTGGAAGTACTTAGTGATCTGCTAACACATATTGGGGGCCATGTGACCCAAAAAGGCGATGAGATTACAATAGACCCGCGAGGAATCAAACCTATGCCCTTGCCAAACGGTCGAGTGAAGCAAATGAGAGCATCCTATTATATGATGGGCGCTATGCTTGGCAAATTCAAAAAAGCAGCCATCGGTCTTCCAGGAGGCTGTAACTTAGGTCCGCGTCCGATTGATCAGCACATTAAAGGATTTGAAGCACTAGGTGCAGTGGTCACGAATGAGCAAGGATCGATTTATTTACGTGCAAAAGAACTTGTTGGTGCACGAATTTATTTGGATGTGGTCAGTGTTGGTGCAACCATCAATATTATGCTCGCTGCTGTAAAAGCAAAAGGAAAAACGATTATTGAAAATGCTGCAAAAGAACCTGAGATTATTGATGTGGCAACGCTCCTTTCGAGTATGGGTGCAGACATTAAAGGCGCAGGAACGGATGTCATTCGTATCGAAGGAAAAGAACAGCTCAAAGGTTGCGGACATTCAATTATTCCTGATCGAATAGAGGCAGGCACTTACATTATTGCTGCTGCGTGTATGGGCACAGATGTAAAGATAAAAAATGTCATTCCAGATCATTTGGAATCACTCATTGCGAAGCTGGATGAAATGGGTGTGAACGTGCAAAGTGACGATGATGTAATTATCGTCGAGAAAAGTAAGCAAATTACAGGTGCAGACATTAAAACCCTCGTCCATCCAGGTTTTCCAACCGACTTGCAACAACCAGTAACATCTTTGCTCGTCAAAGCGAAGGGCACAAGCATTATTACCGATACGATCTATAATGCCAGGTTTAAACACATTGATGAGCTTCGCCGTATGGGTGCAGACATTAAGGTCGAAGGACGTTCGGCAATGATCAATGGTGGCAAACGCCTAGAAGGTGCTCGTGTAAAAGCAAGTGATCTTCGTGCCGGTGCAGCGCTGGTCATAGCAGGACTTATGGCAAATGGTGTGACCGAGATTACTGGCGTACATCATATCGATCGTGGGTATGAATCATTAGAAGAAAAGCTTAAAGGGCTTGGTGCTAAATTGTGGCGAGAACCGTTAAGTCATGAAGAGCAGGAACAGTTAAAAAGTTCATAACGATCGATCAGGGGGCAAAAAGATGGAACGTAGTTTATCAATGGAGCTTGTCCGTGTGACAGAAGCAGCCGCTTTATCTGCAGCCAGATGGATGGGCAGAGGCATGAAAGAAGAGGCTGATGATGCAGCAACAAGTGCCATGCGTGATGTGTTCGATACCATTCCAATGAAAGGTACGGTCGTCATCGGTGAAGGTGAGAAAGACGAAGCACCGATGCTCTATATTGGTGAAAAGTTAGGGAATGGCTACGGACCGAGAGTGGACGTTGCCGTCGATCCAGTTGAAGGAACGAACATCGTTGCCGCAGGTACTTGGAATGCACTTGCTGTCCTCGCTGTCGCAGACAACGGCAGATTGTTGCATGCACCGGACATGTACATGGACAAAATTGCCGTCGGTCCCGAGGCTGTAGGTGTTGTCAGTCTCGATGCTTCTGTGGAGGATAATTTGAAGGCGGTTGCAAAAGCGAAGAACAAAGATGTTGAAGACCTCGTCGTTAGCATTTTAAATCGTGATCGTCACGCCAAGCTTATTCAAGAGGTGCGTGAAGCAGGGGCAAGAATCAAACTCATTCAAGACGGTGACGTGGCTGCAGCCATTAACACCGCATTTGATGAAACCGGTATGGATTTATTAATGGGAACAGGCGGTGCTCCTGAAGGAGTAATCTCGCAGTTGCCCTCAAATGCTTAGGTGGAGAATTCCAAGGACGTCTGTTACCAAAAGATGCTGCTGAAGAAGAGCGTTGTAAGCGAATGGGCATCGATGATACGAGCCGTATTTTAGAGATGGATGACCTTGTTGGTGGCGATGATTGCATTTTTGCAGCGACGGGCGTAACCGACGGAGAACTACTAAAAGGCGTTCACTATAAAAGCACCAAGGCGACAACACAATCGCTCGTCATGCGTGCAAAATCAGGAACTGTCCGATTCATCGACGGAAAACATAACGTTGTGAAAAAGCCTGATTTTGTGATGAAAGACTAGAAAGACGAGGGGGAGCGTGACAAAAATTCGGTTTTCATTCGAAGAAGACTATGGTACGTTATTACCAAGAGTTACACGCACCCCCCATCCTTGTATATGAACATAGTTTACAAGTACATTCCCCTCATTGTTTTGCCTACCCGGTTTGAATCCAACAATTACAACTAGACACCAATGAAAATTAAATGAAAGCGGTGATGTAGATTGACTTTAGCTGAGCTAGAGCAAAAAACGCTACGTGATCTTTACAAACATGCAAAGGATTTGAAGATTTCTTACTATAGTAAGTTAACGAAACAAGAATTAATTTTTGCGATCTTAAAAGGGCAAGCAGAACAAGATGGCACATGTTTATGGAAGGTGTATTAGAGATAATACAGACAGAAGGCTATGGGTTTTTACGACCGATCAACTACATGGCTAGTTCTGAAGATATTTATATTTCAGCATCACAAATTCGTCGGTTTGACTTGCGCAACGGTGATCGTGTGTCTGGTAAAGTCCGAAAGCCAAAAGACAATGAACGTTACCATGGGTTATTGCAAGTGTCTGCAGTGAATGGTGATGAGCCAGATCTTGCGAAGGAACGACCACATTTCCCGGCGTTAACCCCACTATTCCCAGACAAACGAATCCAACTTGAAACGAACCCTGGGCGTCTGTCCGCTCGAATTATCGACATTGTGACGCCAGTCGGCTTCGGTCAACGTGGATTAATCGTTGCACCACCAAAGGCGGGTAAAACGTCTTTATTAAAACAAGTCGCAAATAGCATTTCCGAAAATCATCCAGATGCAGAATTGATCGTTTTGTTAATTGACGAACGCCCCGAAGAAGTGACCGACATTCAACGTTCGGTACAAGGGGAAGTTGTGCATTCGACTTTCGATGAAGTGCCAGAGAATCACATTAAAGTGACGGAGCTCGTATTGGAACGGGCGATGCGTCTCGTTGAACAGAAGAAAGACGTTGTCATCTTGATGGACAGTCTTACTCGTCTTGCGCGGGCGTACAATCTTGTCATTCCACCAAGCGGTCGTACGTTATCCGGGGGGATTGATCCCGCTGCATTTCACCGGCCGAAACGCTTCTTCGGTGCAGCGCGAAACATTGAAGAAGGTGGCAGTATGACGATTCTCGCGACAGCTCTTGTGGACACTGGCTCTCGCATGGATGATGTCATTTATGAAGAATTTAAAGGAACGGGAAATATGGAATTGCACTTAGATCGTCGCCTAGCTGAGCGTAGAATCTTCCCGTCCATTGACATTCGTCGCTCATCTACTCGTAAAGAAGAACTGCTCATTCCAAAAGGGCATTTAGAGAGCCTCTGGGCGATGCGTAAAACGATGAATGATTCGCCGGAGTTCGTTGACCATTTCATTCGCAGAATTAAAGATACAAAAACGAATGATGAGTTCTTTGAACGAATGGAACGAGAAAAAACGAGACAAAAGCAAAAGTCAAAAACCGGCGTGTAATGCCAAATTTTGAAAACTCATAAACAGATCCTTGTAAAAACACTGGCGTGTTGTTATAATCACGTTATGTGTAAAAATGACCTCTTTGTAAGAGGGAGGAGGGAAATACTTTATGAAAACGGAAATTCATCCGCAATATCAAAAAGTTGTTTTCTTAGATACAAGCACGGGCTTCAAATTCCTAGGCGGTTCAACGAAATCATCAAAAGAAACTGCCGAATGGGAAGATGGAAACACTTATCCGTTAATCAAAGTGGAAATCAGCTCTGATTCCCACCCATTCTACACGGGTAAACAAAAACTTGCCGATGCTGGTGGTCGTATCGACCGCTTTAAGAAGAAATACAACATGTAAGAAAAAAGACAAGCTCGGGGAAACCCCACTTGTCTTTTTTTGTCTCCTTTCTGGGAGAATTGGGTGAGATTCTCATGATGAAGCCCGCTTCGTTAGGAGAAACTACGGGTGAGGACATGGGATCAAAATCGAAAGAAAAGCGAGTCGCTAATGATGGAGCAGCGACTCGCTTTTTCCGATGTGTATGGGCGAAGGTTAGGATACATTTCCGATATAGGGCAACAAGGCGCGTTGCCCTATATCGGAAATGTTTATTTTTCAGTAAGTGCGTATACATGGTATACGTCTTATAATTATTCTTTGAAGCAGCCTTACCCTTCCCATCGTGGTTACATAGCACGGTGTAGGGCGAGAATCTTACCATAGAACTGGATAGGGAAAAATTTCTCTTCATTTACGCACCCATTCGTTGAAAATCGTGCCATAGGAACTCCAAATCTTATCATAGAACAAACAATGGTAAGATTTTTAGCTAAATAAGTTTTCTAATTGGCAAATATCCTACCATAGCCATGAGCCACTCATCGAGTACCCTAAGTAAAAGCGCGAATTCACTAAAAAGCGTCTTACTTTCTACACACTCGTTCACGCTGACCAAGTTTTGGCTAGTGATATTGCGCTTTTACCCTGGCGTGTAAAGAGTCATGATAAGGTGTACTTTAGCCACCGTCTTCTACTTAATAACGCTTTCTGCGCCGGGCCGCTTGCTGAAGAGGGTCCCAAACCCCGTTGTATGGTGGAGCGTAGGATAGATCTAAATCTTCAAGATCTCTGCACGTAAGTTCTTGATAAAGTGCGGTCGCTGCGACATCAATCCGTTTATCCGCACCTGCACCGATGGCTTGAGCACCGTACAACTGATCGCTCTTGCGGTCGTATACGAGCTTCACATGTAATGGCATTTTGTTTTCAAAATAACCAGCAATGTGCGTACCGTCATAAGTAACGGTTTCAATGTCTAAATTAAGATCACGGGCGGCTTGCTCGGTCAGGCCGGTCATTGCAGCGGTCAAATTGAAAAAACGGAAAACAGCAGTCCCAACCATGCCAGGGTACTTGCGCGGCGGTTCTGTCTCGCTCATGTTCATGCCAGCAATACGCCCTTGTTTATTTGCGTGCGTACCGAGGGGCATGTAGTCGTGTTGTTTCTTCACTCGGTGATACTGAGTTGCACAGTCTCCTGCTGCGTACACGTCACGGACGGTCGTCTCCAAATAATCATTCACGCAAACGGCCCCATTTTCATGCTGTTCAATCGGGCAGTCATTAAGAAATTCTGTGTTCGGAGCAATACCTGTCGCAAACAGAACCAAGTCGGTGTCAAAGGTGCCACGGTCTGTTTCAACTCGGTGTACTCGTCCGTTGTCGCCGGCATGTAACGCGCTTACGTTTGTTTGAAAAAGCACATTGACGCCTTGAGCGGTTGCTTCTTCCATTAAATGTGTAGCCATGTCAGCATCAAACGTTGACGCGAGCTGATGGCTCCGGGCAACCATGTGTACTTGTTTTCCTTCGGCGATGAGGCCTCCGCCATCTCAAGCCCGATATATCCGGTACCGACAATGGTGATTTGTTTTGTACCGGCTAATTCTGTTTGAATGGCTTCAAGGTCTGGGATCGTTTTTAGTGTATGTACACCAGGCAGGTCATTTCCAGGTAAATGAGGAATAAACGGCTTAGCACCTGAAGCGATGAGCAGTTTGTCGTAAGCGATTGTCTCTTCCGTTTGCTTTTCGGTTACGAACGTTACGGTTTTGTTTTCACAATCAATGGACGTGACTTCGGTATGAATGCGCGCATCAATGCCGTGTTTTTCACGAAATGTGCTCACATCTCTCGCAATGAGTTGCTTCGTGGAGCGGACGGCACCTTCGATAACATAAGGTAACCCGCACTGCGCGTAAGAATAAATTCCGCCCTTCTCTAGCGTTACAATCGCGGTCTCTACGGGATCTCGTGCACGCACAATTTCCATAGCCGCGCTCATACCCGCAGCATCTCCACCGATAATGACATATTGTTTTTTCATTTGTGCACCTCTTTTGTACTGAATAATCCTACCATTCCCGCGCGTGTTTCACATGAAACATGGCGCTTTGACCTCCTTACCTCCTTATACTATACTAAATAAAGATGAAAAATGAGGTGAAGCGCGTGCTTGAAAAACTTCAAACGCTGGAAGATCGCTACAATCAACTGAACGAATGGCTTAGTGATCCCGAAGTAATTAGCGATACAAACAAATTACGCGATTACTCGAAAGAGCAATCGAACTTAGAAGAAACGGTTGGAGCGTACCGAACGTATAAATCGACGTCAGAAGAGCTTAGCGATGCAAAGGCAATGCTTGATGACAAATTAGATCAAGACATGCTGGAAATGGTTAAGATGGAGATTGAAGAGTTGCAGGAGCGAAAAACAGAGATTGAAGAGAAGTTAAAGATTCTCTTAATCCCGAAAGACCCGAATGATGACAAAAACGTTATTATAGAGATTCGGGGAGCAGCCGGTGGTGACGAGGCGGCTTTGTTTGCAGGGGACTTGTTCAAAATGTACAGTCGATTTGCTGAACAAAACCGTTGGAAAACCGATATTATTGAATCTCACAGTACCGACATCGGTGGTTTCAAAGAAATTATTTTCTCCATTAATGGCGATGGCGCTTATTCAAAGATGAAGTATGAGAATGGGGCCCATCGTGTGCAACGTATTCCTTCGACAGAGTCAGGAGGAAGAATTCATACGTCAACAGCGACGGTTGCAGTTTTGCCTGAAGCAGAAGAGGTCGAAGTCGAGATTCACGACAAAGACTTGCGTGTGGATACATTCGCTTCAAGTGGCCCTGGAGGGCAGAGTGTAAACACGACTATGTCTGCGGTTCGGATTACTCATGAACCTACTGGGATTGTTGTGTCTTGCCAAGACGAAAAGTCACAAATTAAAAACCGCGATAAAGCGATGAAAGTTTTGCGTGCGAGAGTGTATGATAAGTTCCAAAAAGAAGCGCAAGATGAATATGCTGAAAACCGGAAAGCAGCGGTCGGTACGGGTGACCGTTCTGAGCGGATTCGAACATACAATTTCCCACAAAGCCGTGTAACTGATCATAGAATTGGTCTCACTTTGCAAAAGCTTGAACAAATTTTACAAGGTGGCTTGGATGAAATTATTGACCAACTCATCGTTGAAGAACAAGCGAAAATGATGGAGAGCAATGAACAATGACAGAAGAACGTACACTACACGAAGCCCTTAAATGGGCTTCGTCTTTTTTGGAAGCACGAGGTGTTGAAGTAGCCGGAGCAAAATGGCTGTTAGAAGATGTTGTTGGGAAATCAGGCGTTTCCTTTCAATTAGCGCTGCACGAAAGATTAACCGAAAAGCAGTGGCAGCTATTTCAACAAATGATTCAAAGGTTTGCATCTGGGGAGCCTGCCCAATACATTACCGGCGAGGCACACTTTTATGGACGAACGTTACTTGTGAATCCAGCTGTTCTCATTCCTCGCCCGGAGACAGAGGAACTTGTAGAGCTCATATTGGAACGGGGCGAAGAGCGGTTCCAGCACCCTAAAATTGTAGATATTGCCACAGGAAGCGGTGCGATTGCCCTTACACTCGCAAAAGAGTGGCCAGAAGCTGAAGTGAGTGCTTCTGATTTATCCGGTGATGCATTACAGGTCGCTATGGCAAATGCTGAACGATTAGGCGTGAATGTGAGATTGCGTGAAGGCGACTTGACCGAGCCCTTCCAAGGTGAGAAGTTTCACATCATTATTTCTAACCCTCCATACATTCCTGAAAAGGATATTGAAGAGCTACAGACGAATGTACGGGCGCATGAGCCACATATGGCACTTGTAGGTGGGACAGATGGGTTAGATTTTTACCGCCGGCTCAGTGTTGAAATTCAAGACATCATCCGAGCGGATGGGATAGCTTTTTTTGAAATTGGTTATGATCAAGGGTCTGCTGTTGCAGCGATTATGAAAAAAGCATTTCCACGTGCAAAAGTTTCGGTACATGCGGACCTGAATGGTAACGACCGCATTGTCGTTGTCGACCTTCAATAAGCAAAATTTGTCGGACGAATCATCGTTTAGAACCTTATCCTTTCTGACCACACTTTAGGTAGAGAGGATGGGGTGAAACGAAATGAAGCAAGCTATTATTTATACTTTTATTTGTTTATTTATGGTCGTAAGTACGTGGGAAAGTCAACAACAATACTGGATGGAAGAGGATGACGTGCCGGAGGAAGCCATTCGCCTTCGCATTTTCTCTCATTCAGATGCCCTCGTTCATCAACAAATTAAACGCGATGTCCGCGATGAAGTTGCGCTTTATACGAGAGAGATGCTTGAGGATACAAATACGAAACATGAGGCACGAGAAGTATTTGAGAAAGAGCTCAGAAACCTCGAACAATTGGCAGTGACAGTCGTCGAAAATCACGGATACGATCTGCCTGTCGATGTGTCTTTAAATACCGATGTAGAATTTCCGACGAAAGTATATGGGCCACTCGTTTATCCAGCAGGGTTATATGAAGCATTGGTGATTGAAATTGGTGAAGGAAATGGCGAGAACTGGTGGTGTGTCCTATTCCCGCCTCTCTGTCTCACCGATCTTGGTATCGGTACGGATGATGAGGAAGACGAAGAGGAGTTATCAACAGAGGGTGTGAATAACTCTGAGGATAACGAGGAACCTGAATTTCGATTTTTCGTCGTCGATTTGTGGGAAGATTGGTTTGGAGAAAAATCGTAGATGTTATCCTCAACCACCACGCGGTATGTGGATAACATGACGGTATATGTGGATAACTTATTAAGCGTGTGTACATCTCTTAAACCCTTGATATAGAAGAGATCCCAGCGATAGAAGGAGAATTATTAGTGAGTTCTCAACATACGAAAATATTAAATGTGAATAACTTTGACGATGCGAACAGTGTGAAAGAGGCGGCCAAATTATTGAAAAATGGCGAGTTGGTCGCTTTTCCAACCGAAACGGTCTATGGACTAGGGGCGAACGGGTTATCCACAGAAGCGGTGATGAACATTTTTACAGCAAAAGGGCGGCCGAGTGATAACCCGCTCATCTTACATATAGGTGAATTGGAGCAGCTCGATGCACTCGTCTCTGAACGAAGTGAATTGGCAAATCAATTAATCGAATCGTTTTGGCCGGGTGCACTGACGTTAGTTATGAAAAGAAGCCAGCTTGTTCCTGACATCGTGACCGCAAAGTTGGACACAGTGGCGATCCGAATGCCTCCCACCCAGTCGCAAGGCGCATCCTCAAAGAAGTGCAGTTGCCGATTGCAGCACCGAGTGCAAACCGTTCCGGTCGTCCAAGTCCTACGCTTGCTGAGCATGTTATGAACGACTTGAATGGGCGTATTGCTGCAGTGGTAGACGGCGGGGCATGTGGGTACGGACTAGAATCAACCGTTGTCGATCTTTCAGGGGACGTTCCGGTTATCCTTCGACCTGGAGGTGTAACTGAAGAAATGATTGAAGACGCGGTTGGGACTTCTGTTATGCGACCCACAGCGAATACGGCTGAGCACACTCCGAAGTCACCAGGAATGAAATACCGTCATTATGCCCCCGATACGGCGCTCATTATTGGTGGCAAACAAGCCAATGAGCTTCAAGAGCTTATCGATCAATATCGAAACAAAGGAAAACGTGTGGCGGCGGCGGTAACCGCTGATCTACAAAAAGAAATTCAAGCAGACCACCATCTCAACCTTGGTGAAAAAGACCGGCTCGACCGTGTTTCGCAAAGAGTGTACCAAGTATTACGTGAAGTCGATGCTCTGCAACCAAATGTGGATGTGTGTATTATCCAGTCGTTTGAAGAAAAAGGTATTGGCCGAGCGATTATGAATCGATTAAATAAGGCAGCGAATGTCTAAAAACCCCCTTGTCTGCATACGCTTGTACAACAGACAAGGGGGTTTTTTATGGTTGAGTTTATGAGTATGTTCGTCATTGCGCTTGCCTCGGGATGGACGCCTTTTCTATAGCGCTTGTATTTGGCATTGGCCTGGTTTAAGAAGAAGTGAAGTATGGCGAATTGCTACAAGTGTAGGGTTGTTCCACATGATTATGCCGCTGGCGGGAATGGTGTTAGGTGCGTGGATTAGTGGGTTCTTTGGACCACAAGTAGCCAGCTTTGTCGCTGGAATCATCTTGACGGTTATTGGAATTCAAATGATATTCACAAGCCTCGGTGGCAAGAGTGAACAATCGTTTCGCCTTCGGGGAGCCGGAATTTTATTTTTTGCATTTATCGTTAGTCTTGACAGTTTTTCTGTCGGTGTTTCATTTGGCGTATTCGGTGCAGAAGCGACGATGGTCATTTTGACATTTGGTATAGTAACGACGATCATGACAGCCGCCGGTTTTATGCTTGGCAACTTGTTTAGAAACCGGATTGGCGATTACGGGGAGCTGCTCGCTGGGGTCGTATTGTCGGTATTTGGGTTGTATTCCGCGTACCCGTATATTGTTCAATTCCTTTAACTCTTTTTCGTTTTGGTGGTAAACTAAAAGAAGAGACGGTTAAAGGAGGATCTATCCTTGACGAGTGTATTATTTGTTTGTACAGGCAATACGTGCCGAAGCCCGATGGCAGAGGCACTGTTAAAAAAGGCAAACCCGGAGCTCACGGTTCGTTCTGCAGGGATCCAAGCGATGGTCGGAGCGAGTGCAGCTAAGCATTCACGCATGATTGTGCGAGAGAAAGGGCAAAGCTTAGAGCAGCATACGTCAACGCAAATTAACGAACCTCTGCTCGACAAATCGGATGTTGTGTTAACGATGACGCGTTCTCACCGAGACGTGTTGCACCGGCTCTATCCCGAGTATAAAGAACGGATCTTCACGCTTTCAGAATTCGGGGAAACGGACGAAGAAGTAACAGACCCGATAGGTGGAGATTTGGCTGAGTACCGGACGACGGCGGAGCAGTTGGAACGATTGTTGCAAAAGATTCAGCACAAATTAGTCTAGGAGAAGAAGGAGGAACGGATGATGAAAGTAATCATTGGTTCAGATCATGCCGGTCTTGCATTAAAGAAAGAGATTGTACCTTTACTTGAGGAGATGGGCATTGAGTATGAGGATGTGGGTGCTCATGAAACAGAGAGTGTGGATTATCCGGATTTCGCGCGCCCTGTCTCTGAAGCGGTCGCGGCGGGCACGTATGATCGTGGCATTTTAATATGCGGGACAGGAATTGGCATGTCGATTAGTGCAAACAAGGTAAAGAATATCCGTTGTGCGCTCGTTCACGATGTGTTTAGTGCAGAAATGACGCGTCGTCACAATGATACGAACGTGCTCGCGATGGGTGAGCGTGTGATCGGACCGGGACTTGCGAAAGCGATCGTTACAACGTGGCTGGAAACGGAATATGAAGGTGGCCGTCACCAACGTAGAGTGGAAAAAATGATGGAGCTAGACTAATGCACATTCGGGCAGATTTGAAAACGATGCTCGAAGAGTTACAAGCAGCGGCTCAGCTTCGGCCAGCTCACATTCTCGTAATCGGCGCAAGTACGAGCGAGGTAGCTGGCAAACAAATTGGAAGCAGCGGTTCTTTTGAGATCGCTGCCGATTTGTTTGCAGAAATTGAAGCATTTTGTGAAAAATACCAATTGTATCCTGCGTATCAAGGGTGTGAACACATCAACCGGGCGCTTGTCGTTCCGAAAGCGCTCAACATGGAGGAAGTGAATGTCACCCCCGTTCGAACGGCGGGCGGGGCGTTGGCTTCTCTTGCGTTTTCACAAGGCGGGGAGCGGGTGATGGTCGAACACGTCAAAGCCGATGCAGGCATTGACATCGGGCTCACACTCTTTGGCATGCACCTTAAGCATGTCGCTGTACCTGTCAGACCATCGATTCATAAATTAGGAGAGGCAATCGTCACGATGGCGAGAACTCGTCCAAAATATATTGGTGGACCTCGTTCAAGTTACGATCATTCATGATAGAATAGAAAAAAAGATAGGGAAGGGGATTTTCCGTACTATGAACCACGTTTCCAATCAAGACCCAGCCATTTTTGAAGCGATACAGAATGAACTTACCCGACAAAGAGAGAAGATTGAACTGATTGCATCAGAAAACTTCGTCAGTGAAGCGGTCATGGAAGCTCAAGGCTCAGTACTGACAAATAAGTATGCCGAAGGTTACCCTGGGCGTCGTTACTACGGGGGCTGTGAGCACGTCGATGTCGTTGAGAACCTCGCGCGTGATCGTGTGAAAGAAATTTTTGGTGGTGATCACGTTAACGTTCAACCGCACTCTGGCGCACAAGCAAATATGGGTGTGTACTTTACGATTTTGGATCACGGAGATACTGTCTTGGGAATGAACCTTTCTCACGGAGGTCACTTAACACACGGCAGTCCTGTGAACTTTAGTGGTGTCCAGTACAATTTCGTTGAGTACGGTGTGACCGATGGTGACCATCGCATTGACTATGACAAAGTGTTAGAAGCGGCTATTGAGCATAAACCTAAGCTCATTGTTGCTGGTGCATCAGCGTATCCGCGTGAAATAGATTTCAAGAAATTCCGTGAGATTGCGGATAAAGTTGATGCTTATTTGATGGTAGATATGGCTCATATTGCTGGACTTGTGGCAGCAGGCGTTCATAATAACCCTGTTCCGCATGCTCATTTCGTCACGAGCACAACACATAAGACGTTACGTGGACCACGTGGTGGACTCATCATTTGTGAAGAACAATTTGCAAAAAAAATCGATAAAGCGATGTTCCCTGGACTGCAAGGTGGCCCGCTCATGCACGTCATCGCTGCAAAGGCGGTATCGTTTCTTGAGGCGTTGCAACCTTCATTTACTGATTACGCAAAGCAAATTGTAAAGAACGCCAAACAGTTGGGCGAGTCATTAAAAGCACAAGGCATTGAACTTGTGTCTGGAGGTACCGACAACCACTTGTTATTGCTCGATCTAACGGGGCTAAACCTTACGGGTAAAGTAGTTGAAAAGGCACTGGATGATGTAGGTGTAACGACGAACAAAAATGCGATTCCATTTGACCCAGAAAGCCCGTTTGTAACGAGCGGCATTCGGATTGGGACAGCGGCTGTCACTTCTCGCGGTTTTAAGGAAGAAGATATGGTGGAAATCGCTGAAATTATTGGACTCGTCTTAAACAACATTGAGAACGAAGACAAGTTAAGCGAAGCAAAAGGGCGGGTGCATGCACTGACGAAGCGCTTCCCAATGTACGAGTAAGCAGGGGATTTCTCCTGCTTTTCTTACTGTATAAAAAACATCATGCTCATGTTTATCGTTTATCATCGGAGCCGATGCTAGATGGTGAACGATCATAACTCTTCTCGAGATGTGACCAAAAATTGGACACAAATGAGCGCAAATTTCACTTGAATCGGGTGCGCTTTTTCTGTAGAATTTTGAAAGGCTGAATACGACAAGTTAAAGGAGTGCAGGCAATTATGGGAAAAGTATACGTTTTTGACCATCCACTTATCCAACATAAACTCACATACATTCGTGACGTATCTACGGGAACGAAAGAATTTCGTGAACTAACGGATGAAGTCGCCACGTTGATGGCATTTGAAATTACAAGAGACTTATCACTTGAGGAAGTAACGATTAACACACCAGTCGGTCCTGGTCAGTCCAAAGTAATTGCCGGCAAAAAGCTCGGCCTTGTGCCAATTCTACGCGCTGGCCTCGGTATGGTTGATGGGATCTTGGACTTGATCCCCGCAGCAAAAGTCGGTCATGTCGGGTTGTATCGTGACCCTGAGACATTCAAACCTGTTGAATACTACGTTAAGCTCCCAAAAGATGTGGAAGAGCGTGAACTTATCGTAATCGATCCGATGCTTGCCACAGGAGGATCTGCCGTCGAAGCGATCCACTCCTTGAAAAAACGGGGAGCGCAAAACATCAAGCTAATGTGCCTCATCGCCGCTCCAGAAGGCGTAGAACAAGTTCAAAATGAGCACCCAGACGTGGACATCTACTTGGCCGCACTCGATGAAAAATTGAATGAAAAAGGCTACATTGTTCCAGGACTCGGCGACGCCGGAGACCGTTTGTTTGGTACAAAATAGTGGCGGAAAAGCGTGAGGATGGTAATTATCCTTGCGTTTTTTTATATGGTGTGCCTTGTGGGACGTGCTTTTTACTGTGTGCATGGCGTCGGGAAAATAGGCAAATGGATTGGATATGTATATAAACAGGGATCGAAGTACAGAAAAAGTGTGGTTATCGGCGTTAGGTATTCAAATGCTAGAAACGAAATACCGAAAAAGAGCGGGTATCGGCATTAAGTGCCCAGAAACTGTAAACGCAATACCGGAAAAGTGTGGATACCGGCATTAAGCACCCAAATACTGGAAACGTAATACCGAATTCGGCATTATAGTGCTTTTATGCAACAACCGTAGCAGGCAGTATACGATAAGATGCACCTATTTATTCTAGATTACCTCAAAAGTAGATATGCACGATCAGCTGAAAGAAGACTGTCTGCTGTAACATACGAATTTACATAGTTTTTAACCCCTCATCTACGCCCAAAAAACGACAACAACTCCCCGGTTGATTTTGATTTCTACTCCCCCCGACAACCGAGAAAAATCCTGTCGAGAAGTATTTCCTATATAAAAAGAATTAGTTATTGTCAATCTAATTCCATAGTTTTATGATAAATAGCGTAAACCATTAACAAAACATGCCATTTGGAGGGTAGCTGTGAAAAAGTTATGCGGTTTAAGTGTTGGGTTGTTGTTGCTCAGTGTGACGAGTGGAGTTCTTGCTGAGGATTCTGGAAGTACCGATGTGGACATTAACATTACGGAGGCGTTACCAGCGCCAGGCGAGTTAACGTTAGACGAAGTTCCGAGCGCGTTTAACTTTGGGGAAAGAGAACAATCGTCAGACGGAACATATGATCTGGATGTCGGTGCACCGGTCACAGTTACAGATGAACGCTACAATGGAATGGGTTGGCAAGTTAAAGTGCAGGCAGATCCATTAAGGTCCTCTGATCGCCAAACCTATATTTTAAATGCTTCCCTTGATATCCATGCAAGTGAGCCAACCGGTGAAGGTACAGCACCAGTTAACAAAGATTATACATCGGTTGTGTTCGGAGGCGAGTCACAAACGCTCATTAAAGCAGCTCCTGGCTCAGGTGAAGGAACATGGAGCTCAGATATTGAACGTGTAAGATTGAATATTCCTGAGCGAGATAACAACCCTAGACAACTAGAGTCACGAATTACTTGGCAACTGCAATCAACACCTTATTAATTTCGCTACGTCACGGAAGGCCCACCCGGGCCTTTTTTCAATAAAAAGGAGGAAGGCTGGATGGGAAGGAAAATGATGGCTTGTGTGTGTATGCTCGTCGGGATGTGGTTGCCGATGACCGGTTATGCGAATGACGAGGACATTATGTTTCAAGTACAACCCGTCGTGTCTGAATCGCAAGTAGACACGCATGCGTCGTACTTTGATATGGAGCTCGAACGAGGGGAAGAGGAAACGGTACATATGCTGCTTGTGAATAACGGAGCGGAGCAGATTGCTTTAGTGATGAATTATCATCCGGCAACGACGACGAGTCAGTTAGAAGTGGATTATTCTGAAGCGGGTACGGATCAGTTGGAAAATCTCATTGAATATGATGAACATCATACGCTCCAGCCGTTTGAAACGAAAGAAGTGCCAATTACGGTGACGATGCCTGATGACGTTCAAGAAGGAATTATTCTCGGAGGCATGTATGTAGAGATGGATCTAGATGACGAGGAGTCGGGTTGATCAACACGTACGCCTACATTATTGGCATGCAACTTATGAACGACCGAGACGAAGCAGAGGCGATGCGACCGGATCTTAACTTGCAATCGGTCCGTACGGATTTGATGTACGGCGAACCGGGATTGGTGGCCGAATTAGCTAATGATGTTGCGGTTGCAGCGACGCCTCTTCACGTACAAACGAACATCTATCGGGACGGGGAATTGTTTTTGGAGGATGAGCGCCAAGCTGGGAGCATGGCGCCGAGCTCAGTGGCAGATTTTTTTATTGCGTGGCCAGACCGACAAGTGGCACCGGGAAATTATGAAGTTGACATGACAATCTCTTATGAAGAAGAGACGTGGCAATGGACGGAATCTTTTCACGTTGAAGCGGAAGAAGCTGACGATCTGAATGAAGCGTCTATAATTTCTTCAGATAATTCAACGACGATGTGGCTCATCATAGGTGGTGCAATTGTCGTGTTGCTCGTTGGCGTCGCCTATTATGCAGGAAAACGTGGCTCCGCAAAACGGTCTGCATGATTCTCTTTAACAGGTGCAAAATAAAGAGAATGAAAAAGGGGGCCTGTTATGGGACATCGCAAACATCGAACACGAATGATGATCATGCTGGATGCTGTTTTCTTTTATTAGTAACGGGTCTTGCACGTACCGAAGCTATGGAAGTGAAGAGTTCATATATTGTGCAGTTTCATGAGGATGTGGAGGACGAGGAGGAGCTGCTCGCAGATGTGTTGCAAAATGTGACTCCAGATTTTGTGTATGACCAGAGTATTCGTGGCCTTGCTTACTCGTTAACTGCAGAGCAAGCGCAGGCAGTGAAAGCGGTAAGAGGTGTAACATCTGTGGATGCGGGCGTGGATTATGAAGTATCGCTCCGTGAAAGTGTTCCGTTTATCGGTGCTGACGATTTACGGTCTGAACTCGATCATCGTGGCGTTAAGTTAACGGGAAAAGGAGTGAAGGTCGGCGTAATTGACACAGGCATTGATTATACCCACCCTGATTTAAGCCGCAATTACAAAGGTGGATATGATGTCGTTGATGACGATGATGATCCAATGGAGTCGAAGGTAAAAGGAAAGGCGCAGACGTTTCACGGCACACATGTGTCAGGAATCATTGCGGCGAATGGCAGTGTAAAGGGTGTTGCACCAGATGCTGAGCTGTATGTGTACAGAGCACTTGGTCCGGAAGGACAAGGTTCCACGGCCTACATTTTAGACGCGATTGAGCGGGCGATTGATGATGGGTTGATGTGTTGAATCTGTCTCTCGGCAGTCCGATTAACGGTCCAGATTGGCCGACGAGTACGGCGCTCGACCGAGCAACAGAAGCGGGTATTATTACTGTTACATCAAACGGAAACAGCGGTCCAGATTTGTGGAGTGTTGGCTCGCCAGGAACGGCATCAAAAGCGATTTCAGTAGGTGCATCAACGCCGCCACTTAAAGCGCCACACTTAAAAATGGATGGTTCAGATGAGCATGTTCTTTTACAAGCTGTCCAAGGCACAAAACCGTGGGATCTAAAGCGGAAAAACCGCGTAATTGATGGAGGGATGGGGCTTCCTGATGATTTGGAAGGTGCCGAAGGCCGTGTCGCGCTCATTGAGCGCGGTGGAATTCCAATTCGCGCCAAAATCGAAAATGCGAAAAATGCAGGAGCGGTTGCGGTGTTGCTCATGAACAACGTACCTGGAACGTTTATGGCCGGTGTCGAGGAACCATTGGCGTTTACTGCTGCAGCGATTGACCATAAAACCGGCAACCAACTGCGTGAGCAGATTCAAGCAAATGAAGACGATGAAACAATGATGGAAACAACATACATTGAAGAGACCGACCATATGGCAATTTTTAGTTCCCGCGGACCGGTCACGCAAACGTGGGACATTAAACCAGATGTGGTCGCGCCAGGTGTGGACATTGACAGTACCGTTCCGGACGGATATTTGGCGCTAAACGGCACGAGTATGGCCGCCCCGCATATCGCAGGAGCAGCTGCCCTAATTAAACAAGCGAAACCCGATTGGGGACCTGAACAGGTGAAGGCGGCAATTATGAACACTGCGGTGCCGCTCGTAAATGAGGAGGGGGACCGGTACCCGCCGTTTGTACAAGGATCTGGAAGAGTAGACATTCAGGCAGCTGTTTTAAGTGACACGCTTGTGTACCAGGTGCCCTTTCATTTGGCGTGTGGGACGCAGATCCGGACCTTCAACTGTTCCAACGATTAGAAAAAGAATTGACGATTGAAAACCATAGTGATGAAAAACGAACGTACACGTTTGACGTGCCTTCATCTATTGGCACAGGCTTAAGATGCATTTGCCGATGGCGACGACCGTTCAACCTGGAGAGAAGAAAAATGTGAAGGTGCGTGTTGAGATTGAACCAGACATCATTGACTTTAAGCGCGTTGATGGACTCATTCGCGTAAATGGTGGCACAGAACCGATCACATTGCCGTTCCTCTTATTCAGTGATGAACCGGATTATCCCCGTGTGAGTGCGTTTCAGTTTGGAAAATTACCTGGAAACGGAGATTGGATGTACGAAGTGTTTCTCCCCGGCGGCTGAAGAACTAGAAATCACACTGTATGACCCGGACACATTTGCGTATATCGGTACGCTCGATCATGAAACCGATTTGCCAGAGGGGCCGTTTGAAAAACGTATTGATCGCAATGAGCTCCAACTAAAACCAGGTCTCTACCACGTTCTCGTGTATGCGAAGTTAAAAGATCGTGAAGATACGTTAGAATCAAAAATTCTATTGTTGGAGAGTAAATAAGATAAGGACCAGAGGATGATGTCGTTCTCTGGTCACTGTTGTGTAATCGCAGAACAAATACGCCCCGAAGGGTTGTCATTAGAGCCATGACTTTGTGAAAAACTGGAAAGTGTCAAGGAAAAGAGTAAGTTTCTATAGTGATTGTCAATGTTTTGACACATTGTTTATTTCGGAGGAACACTGTCACATCAGGTTTTTTTCATAGAAAACGTTCGTTGACATGTGAATGTCGCTATTGTACGATTACTGAGGGTATGCTGATTGTTTTTTCTTGTCCTAGTACAGAGAAAGTAATTTGCGCGCATTGTTCAAATAAAAAGGACCTTTTCTTTTATTGAACAACGGCTTACAGTTGAAGGGAGTCGCCAAAATGGCCAATGACAACGGCAAACGCAATCCTTACAAAGGTGCAGCCGTCGTGTCGACCGTACTTTTTTCAATGGTTGGTTCGATGTTTGGTGGAATTTTGCTAGGCTATTGGGCTGATGGGCATTTCGGTACAACCCCGCTGTTATTAATTCTCGGCTTGCTAATTGGTATGACAGCAGGCTTTTACGGTGCGTATCAGGTCATTAAGTCTTTACTTGGAGACGATGAGTAATGCATACGCAACTGCAACAACGAATGAAGTATTATTTTCGCGTCGTCATGATCGTCGCCATTGTCTGTTTGATTGGCGTATTCACGACAGCTTATCTCGCTTCATTCCTCGGATTTCTTTTAGGAATATTTTCCTCAATGATTAGCTTCACGTCGACCTACATTAAAACAGAGGTGGTCGGGGCGGCGGCATCAGGTGAATCTTCGAATTTATTCTCTTATGTCGTTGCGGGATTCAGCTTATTGATCCGTTATGGTATGATAGCGGTTGCGGTAGTTGTCTCGCTTTTCAATCCAGAGTCTTTTGCCTTGTGGGCAGTGCTTACAGGATATGGAAGCCTTTACCTCTATATTATGGTGGACATGCTATTACAATTACGAAAAGTGAGGTGAAATTATGAACGCACAGGCAATTTATTGGCATCCCGAGATTTTTGGTGTTCAGATAACGTTTAATGTGACCACAATGATTACGTTTACGATTGCTGGACTGATTGTATTTCTATTTACCTTTCTCGGTTCAAGAGCGTTGGCAATGAGGCCAACAGGGTTACAGAACTTTATTGAGTGGGTCATCGACTTCTGTCGCGGAATCATTAAAGCGAACATGGATTGGAAAACCGGGGGTCGCTTTATCGCACTCGCCTATACCTTACTTTTCGTGATTTTCGTATCAAACATGATGGGGATTCCATTTGAGATTGCGACGAACGATACACATAGCGTACTTTGGAAGTCGCCAACATCAGACCCGTTCTTGACGTTGACACTTGCAGCATTCGTTGTGTTGCTCACGCACATTTACGGAATTAAGTTAAGAGGGATGAAAGAATACTCTTTAGATTATTTCCGACCGAAATGGTTCTTGTTCCCATTCAAGATTATTGAGGAATTTGCCAACACGCTAACGCTTGGTATGCGACTTTTCGGTAACGTATTTGCGAAGGAAGTACTCATGCTCTTGCTTGCAACACTTGCAACGAGTGGTGCGATCTGGATGGGGCTTATGTTTGCTCCAACGATGATCTGGCAAGCGTTCGGAATCTTTATCGGTTCCCTACAAGCGTACATCTTTGCTATGCTTGCGATGGTTTACATGTCGCACAAAGTTGAAGCACATTAATTTATGGAATAACGCCTGCTCACATTACTGAGCATGTTATCAATATTACCCGGGGAGAAATTCCTCAAAACATTTAACTACATTAAAGGAGGATGTCATTATGCATCTTGGAATTGGATTAGCAGCTGGACTAGCAGCCGTCGGTGGAGCGATCGGTGTTGCAATTATCGTTAAAGCAGTACTTGAAGGGGTTGCACGTCAACCAGAACTACGTGGTTCACTACAAACGCTTATGTTTATCGGGATCCCACTTGCAGAGGCCGTTCCGATTATCGCAATCGTTGTATCTATCCTAATGCTTTTCGGCATTGGTGCGTAAATTTAGGCAATGGTAAGAAGCTGATGGGATGGCGATGATGTTCTTCAATGAGGACCTTCGCCATTCCTTATGTATCATGTATGTGCGAAAGGAGCGTAAACGATGGAGATACTCGGTGAAGGTATTGAGTGGGGCACGATATTTTATACATTAACAACTTTTATCGTGTTGATATTAGTGATCGGTAAGTTCGCCCTCAAACCGTTGATGGGTGTAATGGAAAAGCGCCAGAATCAAGTAAATGATGACCTTGATAATGCTGAGAAGAGCCGTGTTGAAGCAGAAAAATACTTGGAGCAACAACGCGAAGAGTTAAAAGCAGCACGCGTTCAAGCGCAAGAAACGCTCGAGCAAGCGAGCAAAATGAGCGAACAACAATCACGTGAAGTCCTTGAGAATGCAAAGCAAGAGGCAGAGCGTATTAAAGAAGCAGCCGTTCAAGATATTGAACGTGAAAAAGAGCAAGCTCTTGAGTCCGTTCGTGATCAAGTCGCCAGCCTTTCCGTTGCAATCGCAACGAAAGTGATTGAAAAAGAATTGGATGAAAAAGAGCAGCAGAAATTGATCGACAGCTACCTTGAAGAGGTTGAAGCGAAATGAGTAACGTCGCCGTAGCCGGCCGTTATGGAAGTGCACTCTTTCAACTGGCGAAAGAAAAAGACGTATTAAAGCGCGTAAGTGAAGAACTAAACGTCGTTTCATCCGTCTTCGAATCGCTTCCAGAGCTTCAGTCGATTCTCGCTCATCCACGGATTACTAAATCCGAAAAACGAGCTTTGCTTCAAGACGGGTTTTCTGACGCACACGATTTCGTGAAGAATACATTACTTGTTCTTGTTGATCGGGACCGTATTTCCGCATTATCAGAAGTGATTTCTGCGTATCATGCATTAGCAAACGAAGCGATGGGCGTCGAAAAAGCAACGATCTACTCCGTTCAGCCGTTATCAGAGGCAGAACAAAAGGCCGTTACAGATCGATTCCAACAAAAAATCGGGGACCGCACACTTGATGCGGTAAACAAAACCGATAAAGATATGCTTGGCGGGTTAATCGTACGTATCGGTGACACCGTCTACGATGGCAGCGTACGCAATCAGCTGCAAAAACTCGAAAGAAAGATTGTTAGTGTAAATCGTTAATTGATAGGGGTGAACAATATGAGCATTAAACCTGATGAGATCAGTGCGCTGATCAAAGAACAGATTGAAAACTTTCAGTCGACAGTAGAAGCGAGCGAAGTCGGTACAATCACTCAAATTGGTGACGGTACAGCTCGTGTTCACGGCTTAGAGAATGCCAAAGCCGGAGAACTTCTTGAGTTCTCAAACGGTGTAATGGGTCTTGCTCAGAACCTAGAAGAAAACAACGTCGGTGTTGTTATTTTAGGACCGTATGATCAAATTCGTGAAGGCGACCAAGTGAAACGTACAGGTCGTATTATGGAAGTACCTGTCGGTGAAGAACTTCTTGGCCGTGTCGTTAACCCACTCGGTCAACCGATTGATGGTCAAGGCCCAGCAGGAACGGTAAAAACACGTCCAATTGAAGCACAAGCTCCTGGTGTAATGGATCGTAAGTCCGTTGATGAGCCACTTCAAACAGGAATCAAGTCGATTGACTCAATGGTTCCAATCGGTCGTGGACAGCGTGAGTTAATTATCGGAGACCGTCAAACAGGTAAAACCCAAGTAGCGATCGATACGATTCTTAACCAAAAAGAAGAAGACGTTATTTGTATTTATGTTGCCATTGGTCAAAAGCAATCAACTGTTGTAGGTTTGACGGAAACGCTTCGTCAAAAAGGTGCTCTTGACTACACAATCGTCGTTGCTGCCAACGCATCAGATCCAGCACCACTTTTATACCTCGCACCATATGCAGGGGTATCAATGGGTGAGGAGTTCATGTACAACGGCAAGCACGTATTGATTATTTATGATGACCTTACAAAACAAGCAGCGGCTTACCGTGAGCTTTCATTACTCCTTCGTCGTCCTCCAGGTCGTGAAGCTTATCCAGGGGATGTTTTCTACCTACATTCACGTCTACTTGAGCGTGCGGCAAAGCTAAGTGATGCAAAAGGTGGCGGCTCAATTACAGCCCTACCGTTTATTGAAACACAAGCGGGTGACATTTCTGCATACATTCCGACAAACGTAATTTCAATTACGGACGGACAAATCTTCTTGCAGTCTGACCTTTTCTACTCAGGTGTACGTCCTGCCGTTAACGCAGGTAGTTCCGTATCACGTGTTGGTGGTTCAGCTCAGATTAAAGCGATGAAGAAAGTTGCCGGTACACTTCGTCTTGACCTCGCGTCATTCCGTGAACTTGAGTCTTTCTCACAGTTCGGTTCTGACTTAGATGAGTCAACGAAAGCGAAGCTTGGCCGTGGACAACGTACTGTTGAAATGCTAAAGCAAGACTTGAACTCACCACTTCCGGTAGAGAAGCAAGTTGCGATTATTTATTCTCTTGTTAACGGATTCCTTGATGATATCCCTGTTAGTGACGTTCTTCGCTTCGAAAAAGAATTGTTCACGTACATGGATAACAATGCTGTAGAACTTCTCAAAGGCATCCGCGAAACAGGTAACCTTCCTGATAAAGAAGAATTCGACGGCGTCATTTCTGAGTTTAAGAAGAACTTTAGTCCTTCAGACGCAGAGTAACGTTTTCGATTCAGTGAAAAGGTGGTGAGACGACAGTGGCTTCTTTACGTGAGATAAAGTCAAGAATTACTTCGACGAAGAAGACGAAGCAAACGACGAAAGCGATGCAAATGGTAGCGGCTTCTAAGCAGCGCCGCGCCCTAGCAAAAGCACAAGCTTATCAGCCGTATATGGAGAAAATCCAAGAGGTTGTAGGCAGTATCGCAACTGGCGACACTGACATTAGCCATCCGATGATGGAAAATCGTGAAGTGAAAAAGACAGGTTATGTAGTCATTACTTCTGACCAAGGTCTAGCCGGCGGTTATAATGCAAGTCTCATTCGTGATTTGACGAAGAAACTCAAAGAGCGACACAAGTCTACAGACGAATATACAATTATCATGGTCGGGAAAATTGGCCGTGACAACGCAAGACGACTCGGGCTGCCTGTAAGTGAGGTTGTAACTGAACTCTCTGATTCACCATCATTTGATGAGATCAAAACGATTACTCGTAAAGCGATTGGCATGTATGAGAACGAGGAAATTGATGAGCTGTACATGTGGTATAACCACTTTGTCAGTGCGATCCGTCAAGATGTGACAGAGAACAAATTATTGCCGCTTACCGACTTGGCTGAGGATCTTGGAGAAAATGCAAGTGCTACACCAAGCTATGAGTATGAACCAAACGAAGCAGTCATCTTAGAAGGCTTACTTCCACAATACGGAGAAAGCTTAATCTACGGTGCATTGCTTGATGCAAAAGCTGCTGAATTTGGTGCGAGAATGACCGCGATGAGTGCTGCATCTGATAATGCAGATAACCTCGTAGGGGAATTAACGCTCGTCTACAACCGTGCTCGTCAAGCAGCAATTACACAAGAAATTAATGAGATTGTTAGTGGGGCAAACGCTGCTAACTAATCGACTCTGAAATACAACAGGATTACAAAGGAGGTCAAAAGGATGAGCAAAGGAAACATCACTCAAGTGATGGGTCCAGTTGTTGACGTTCGCTTTAATAGTGGCGAACTTCCAGAACTCAACAACGCCTTACTTGTTGAACAAAAAGCATCTTCAGACAACGATGCTGACATTAGCGTTACACTTGAAGTCGCTCTCCACCTTGGTGATGATACGGTCCGTACCGTAGCCATGGGTTCAACAGACGGTCTTCAACGCGGAACGTCTGCAGTTGACACTGGAGCGCCAATCTCAGTACCTGTAGGTGAAGCAACACTTGGTCGTGTATTTAACGTAACAGGTGATGCGATTGACTTGGACGGCCCAGTTGCGGCTGACGTACCAAGAGACCCGATTCACCGTCAACCACCAGAATTTGATGACATGACAACAAAGACGGAGATTCTTGAAACAGGAATCAAAGTTGTAGACTTACTTGCTCCTTATGTTAAGGGTGGTAAGATCGGTCTATTTGGTGGTGCGGGTGTAGGTAAAACTGTACTCATTCAAGAGCTCATTAACAACATCGCACAAGAGCACGGCGGTATTTCGGTATTCGCCGGTGTAGGTGAGCGTACACGTGAAGGTAACGACCTTTATCACGAAATGACGGACTCTGGCGTTATTAAGAAGACTGCCATGGTGTTCGGTCAGATGAATGAGCGCCTGGTGCTCGTATGCGTGTTGCACTTACGGGCCTTACGATGGCGGAGCACTTCCGTGATCGCGAAGGCGCCGACGTACTTCTTTTCGTTGACAACATCTTCCGTTTTACACAAGCAGGTCAAGAGGTTTCCGCCCTTCTTGGACGTATGCCTTCAGCGGTAGGTTATCAGCCGACACTTGCAACAGAGATGGGTCAACTTCAAGAGCGTATCACGTCAACGAAAAAAGGTTCAGTTACGTCAATCCAAGCGATTTACGTCCCTGCCGATGACTATACGGATCCGGCTCCAGCAACGACATTTGCTCACTTGGATGCAACAACGAACCTTGAGCGTCGTCTTTCTGATATGGGTATCTACCCTGCCGTGGATCCACTTGCGTCAACTTCACGCGCACTTTCTTCTGAAATTGTTGGTGAAGAGCACTACAGCGTTGCAATGCGCGTACAGCAAACACTTCAAAAGTATCGTGAACTTCAAGATATCATCGCCATCCTCGGTATGGACGAGCTATCTGAAGACGATAAACTTGTCGTAGCGCGTGCACGTCGTATTCAATTCTTCTTGTCTCAAAACTTCCACGTAGCTGAGCAATTTACAGGTATGCAAGGATCATACGTACCTGTTCAAGATACAGTTCGCGGATTTAAAGAGATTCTTGAAGGCAAGCACGATGACATCCCTGAGGATGCATTCCGACTTGTTGGTGGAATTGATAAAGTGGTTGAAAAAGCTCAAAATATGTAAACCCGTTGGTGAAGGAGGACGATTACTTTGAAAACGATCAATGTTAGCGTCGTTACCCCCGACGGGAGCGTATATGAAGACGATGTACGTATGATTTCTGCGAGAACGGAAGTCGGAGAAATTGGCGTGCTTCCCGGCCATATTCCGCTCGTTACCCCACTCATTATCGGTACAATACGTATGAAAAAAGATAATGGGGAAGACACGGTTTCTGTAAGCGGGGCTTCATGGAAGTTCGCCCCGACAAAGTAACCATCTTGGCAGAATCTGCTGAGCGCCCAGAAGATATCGATCGAGCTCGTGCCGAACAATCGAAATCACGCGCAGAGCAGCGTCTAAGTAACGACAGCGATGTCGACAAAAAGCGTGCAAAGGCCTCGCTAAAACGAGCAGAAACTCGCCTAAGCATCGCTTCAAAATAAGAAAAGCCCTGCCATTCGGCGGGGTTTTTCTTATTTTACATAAGTAGCAAAAATGTCTTCATATGTTTGCGCGCAGTGGAGCGTGGATCGGATTGTGCGCGCAAGTTTACACTTTCTGCGCTCAAGCTTGCTCATTTGAGGTGTTTTAGCGCTCTTTGCGCAAAACTTGCGCGAAGTTTTTTCCAATTAAAGCACAGATTCAATGCCGATAACTGAGCAACCTGTCGGCCCCAACGGGGCCGAAGCCAAATCGAACTCGGTTCGGCGCGACCCGCGCCGACAGCATTTCGGGTTTTTCAAATCAGGGTTTGGGTCAGGAAATGCATCTCAATAAACATCACTATAGAACAAGATTGTTGTTCATTATCTTTAAAGTGCTGAATCTGATTCCATAAACGGAGGATTGGAACGAGATGTCGATCGATTGGAAATAGAACGAGGCAAAGCGGTCACATATAAGTGAATCTAATTCCCATCGACCATCTTTGGAACCAGTTTTGCCATTCAACGTTAAAAACTCGGCAGCGCAGAAAAACACATCACTTTGCAAATTCCCCACGAGCTGGTCCGTTCTATACGGGTACACGGTCACGATGGCGCGTAATTCAATCATATGATCTCGTAACGGGGACTCATCTAACCAACTGAGCGCTCAGTCAGGAGAGGAAGCCACTTGAATCCGAACAACAAATAAATACTGACACAAAATATTCAAAATTTAGGTTGTCGAACGAGCGGGCAACCTGCATACATATACGTGTGGTCGAAAACAGTGCGGGTGGTGCTTGTACCAGTATGTTTGTTGAATTGTGTCACATTTTCGTGATGGTGAAATCTGTCTATACTAGGCATTTGAACACTTAATTAGTGTTAATTCGTCAATATTTGACACCAATTTGATATGTCGACAAGGGATAACCTGTTTGATATAATTATATCGTTATGAAATTTTTAGGTTGATGAAGAAACGTTTACATAATGACGTTTTGTTAAGGAAGGAATCGTTGATTTTGCTGATATTTGATCAAATCGGACAACATGCTTTGCTTCATATTACATTTAACTTATTTGTGCTTGTTATCGTTTGGTGGAGTTTGCAAGCACTGAAGTTGGACCGGATCATCCAGCATCCTAAAAGCGGTAGAGGTATGATGTTGTTTATTTTAATTGCCGTTGCGATTACCCACCTTGTGAGCACATTTTTCCTTGAGTATTTAAATCAAGCGCTCATGCTTAGGTACTTATTCTAATGGAACAGAGTTCTAGGTATGTGTGTACTGAAAAAGCAAACACTACTCACAAGTAAACATCGACAGTTTTTCTCATTTAAAAACGTTTGACCATGAAACATGTTGGGAATAAGTCAGTGTGAATGAACAAACACAATGACAAACAAATATGCTTGTAACTTTTTACCTGAGTTCACGACTAAGAAAGTGTGTTTCTGTAAAAAGGTACTTAGCAAACGGCTACAGACTGAAACATACTGTGAATTTGGTTGCCAGGTGAATGAAATGGGCGCGGTTCAAGGGGTTTTGTTGGGAACGCCCATCCACGATTCTGAATAGAATAGGAACGAAGTGAGCATTCCTGTCTGGTTGCCAAGCGATCCAGCATTGCCAACGAGTACATTGGCATGCACAAGTGAAAAGATTAATGGACGCGGAGGGGAATACGTTGGAAAAAATTAGAGTCAGAGGGGGTAAAAGGCTCAACGGAACGGTAAAGACAGAAGGGGCAAAAAATGCTGTTTTACCTGTACTTGCAGCCTCCCTACTCGCTGAAAAAGGAACCAGCACCATATATGATGTACCAGCTCTAGCAGATGTATACACAATGAAAAGTGTTTTAAACCACCTACAAATGGACGTTGATTATAAAGAAGGCGTTTTCTATGCGAATGCCGAAAAACCGCTTCGTCCGAATGCGCCGTTTGAATATGTGAGAAAAATGCGTGCGTCATTTCTCGTAATGGGGCCACTTCTTGCGCGGACCGGTCATGCGCACATTGCGCTACCGGGTGGCTGTGCGATTGGCTCTCGACCGATTGATCAGCATTTGAAAGGCTTCGAAGCATGGGTGCAACCGTAGAAATCGGTCAAGGATATATTGAAGCTCGCGTAGATGGCAGACTTCAAGGTGCAAAGATTTACCTTGATTTCCCAAGTGTAGGTGCAACAGAGAATATTATGATGGCAGCAGCGCTTGCTGAAGGAACGACGGTGCTTGAGAACGTAGCGGAAGAACCGGAAATTGTTTGCTTGGCCAATTACTTGAATGCGATGGGAGCAAAAGTGCGTGGTGCAGGGACAGGAACCATCCGCATTGAAGGTGTTGAGCGCTTAGTTGCAGCTGACCACACAATTATTCCGGACCGTATTGAAGCCGGCACATTTATGATTGCGGCAGCGATTACCCGTGGAGACGTTTTTGTAGAAGGTGCGCTCGCTGAGCATATGCGTCCGCTCGTTGCAAAGATGCGTGAAATGGGCGTTGTCATTGAGGAATCTGACAACGGTATGAGAGTAATCGGGCCGGACATTTTGCGCCCGGTTGATATTAAAACGATGCCACATCCTGGCTTCCCAACAGATATGCAAGCACAATTTATGGCGTTACTCACACAAGCAAAAGGCTCTAGTGTCGTTACAGAGACGGTATTTGAGAATCGTTTTATGCATGTGGAAGAATTCCGCCGTATGAATGCAAACATTAAGATTGAAGATCGCTCAGCAATTGTAACCGGTCCAGTGAAATTGCAAGGGGCTGAAGTTGCAGCGACTGACCTTCGAGCTGCCGCTGCACTCATTTTAGGCGGTCTCGTCGCTGACGGTGTGACGGAGCTATCTGAACTTCGCCATATTGACCGTGGTTATGTCGACTTCCACAAGAAATTAGAAGGCATTGGCGCGAGAATTGAGCGCGTTGATGTGGAAGAGGCTGCAGAAGGCACGAACCTTCAAGTATTAGACAATGAAGCCATTAATTAACATGTAATGAAAGAACTGAGGTGAAAGCTTCAGTTCTTTTTTGTATACTTAAAAGAAAAAAGGGGATCAACAACGCATGGATCGACGATTTAAAGTCGCCCATCGGGAAGCGTGGATTGGTGTTGGACTTGCTGTAATCAACTTCGTATGGTGGTATGGGTTTGCTTACGGCTTAGGGTCACGACCGGTCTCGGAGTACCAATGGGTGTTCGGAATGCCTGCGTGGTTTTTTTACAGCTGCGTAGTCGGCTCCATTGTTATGATTGTGCTCGTCATTATCGCTGTTCGCTACTTCTTTACCGAAGTGCCACTTGAGGAGGATGATGATCAATGAATTGGGACGTCATGATTCCACTCATTATTTTCGTCGTCCTCGTATTTGCGATCGGTTTTTGGTCATCAAGAAAAGTGTATGCGAAGTCAAACTTCATGCAAGAATATTTTCTTGGCAGTCGTGAGCTTGGTGGACTGATTCTAGCGATGACGATGATTGCGACATATGGAAGTGCTAGCAGTTTTGTTGGCGGCCCAGGCGCGGCATATACAGAAGGCCTTGTGGGTGCTATTATCTATGGCACAAGTGGCGACTGGATATTTTATACTTATGATATTAGGAAAGAAGTTTGCAATTATGGCGAGGCGTTACGACGCTGTCACGATTGTCGATTATATGAAGGGAAGATACGATAATAGCAAACCTGTCGTCATCTTAAGCGCATTGTCGATTATTATCTTTCTGTTTGCGGCGATGACGGCTCAATGGGTTGGTGGCGCCCGTTTAATTGAAGCCATTACAGGTTTGCCGTATACGAGCGCCTTGTTTTTATTTGCCGTCGCGGTTCTTTGCTACGTGATTATCGGTGGTTTTCGGGCGATAGCAATTACCGATGCTGTTCAAGGGTTCGTTATGTTTTTCGGTACACTCATTTTACTTGTGGGAACAATTATTGCTGGCGGCGGTTTGCCGAACATTATGAATGACCTTGCGCAAGAGAATGAATTGTTACTTACGCCGTTCGGACATGATGGTAGTCTAACAGCGCTATATGTGTCATCATTTTGGATTCTTGTCGGGGTCGGTGTTGTTGGGTTGCCACAAGTTGCGGTGAGGGCGATGTCTTATAAAGATTCTCGTTCAATGCATCGCGCGCTCATCATCGGAACGATCGTCGTCGCCTTCATGATGTTTGGTATGCACTTTGCAGGCGTACTTGCCCGCCCCATTCTTCCAGGGATTGAAGAGCCTGACACGGTTATGCCGACGCTTGCGATGACTGTGCTGCCTGCTTGGCTAGCGGGTATTGTGCTTGCGGCACCGATGGCAGCGATTATGTCAACCGTAGATGCGCTTTTGCTCATGGTCAGCTCTTCGGTCGTAAAAGATATCTATTATAATTATGTAAATCCAGATGCAACAGAAAAACGGATCAAGCAAATGAGCTTAGGGGTTACAACTGTCATTGGAATTCTCGTCGTCTTGTTCGCCCTCAGTCCACCCGACCTTCTCATATGGTTAAATTTGTTTGCTTTCGGCGGGTTAGAGTCTGCGTTCGTTTGGCCGCTCGTGCTCGGTTTGTATTGGTCTCGCGGGAAT
>NZ_BAWZ01000040.1:0-40709 GCF_000698105.1 Geomicrobium sp. JCM 19037
GTAGTCGTAATCATAGTCATACTTGTCTTTACATCCACATCCGCGACCTCTGTCACGTACTTCTCTACACTCGCACTCAAAACGCTTGCCCCGTCGGTTGCGGCCACCTCGGTTACCGCCACAGCCAAACAGATAGTCCCAATGATTATATGACATTTCAAACTCTCCTTTTTTCCTCATAAATTGTCTTACATTAAATCCTATGTCAACTCTCACATTCGTTGTAATGACATAACCTAGCTATCGACAAAAAAGAGGGAGACGTCTATGAAATTGGGTAGTTTCACTGGATCGCAAAAAATAAAACTACTGTGCATAATTCCTCTTAACGTGAATTACATTGTATTAATGAAGGAATGCAGGTGCTGCAAATGACAGAAGTGTTACGTGTTCTCTTCGAACATCAGCCGGACTGGGTATACGGAGTGACTGGTTTTCTCATCATTGCGGGTGTGCTCGTTCTTTTTGTATTAATCGGACGCGCCGCGATGAAGTATACGGAGAAAATTGATAAAGAATTAGGATTCCAAAAAATTCAACAAGAATTGTTTACATCCAAAACCGAAGCTTCCTTACAAAAAGACATCTCGCTGCAAACGACACATGCGATGCAAAACGCAGAGCGATTTCTTGCGTCTCTGTCCAACTTAAAGGAACAAGAGTTACCCGTCACTGAACGATTAGAAGCGTACGAAAGCTTAATGATTCAACTCGTGAACACACTAAGTACCGATATTAAGTTCAAACCAGGCGAAGAACATTACTGCGCTATATGGATTGAAGAAGAAGAAATTGATCGGCTCGTGCTATTTGCAGGTAACACCCGTTTTGATGAAGGCGATCAAAACGACCAACTTCCCATTCATGAAACGATTGCCGGACGTTGTTTTCGCAAAAAAAGAAGAGAACACGTCCAGAACATTTACGCGGATGTTGATTATTACCCAACCGAGATGCTAAGAGTGGATTCCAAAGCGCTTCTTTGCTTCCCTTTATCCGAATGGGGAGTGTTAACCATCGATGCCCAGACGTCGTTTCAAAAAGAAGTGATTCCAATTGCCGCACTATATAGCAGATTTATTGAGCTGGCATTCATTGAATATAGTCAGACGCTTGATAATCAATTTGTCGATCAACAATTAAATGAGACAGAATACGATAGAAGCAAGGGAGGTTGATGCAATTTGTCAGGAAAAGAACTGCTAAAAAAAGCCGCAGCGCGATCGGCAAAAAAGCGTGGCATTCTATCTGAATCCCATTATCACAAATGGCTGAGAACGCAAAGACAGGCCGCAGCCAAAGCATCCACTTCCGATTATTCGGAGGCAAAAAGACAACTGTTAAAGCGACTGTAAATTGTCATTTCCGATATCACACGTTCGTCCAAGTTGGGCGGGCGTGCTTTTTTAATCCAACGTGTGCAATCTAATACCTTCCACTTACTCATTAAAAAACCGCCAGACTCCAACGTGTGGAATCTGGCGGTCCTCTTACCAAACTGCTCAGTTTTTTTATTTTTCATTGTCGTTTTTGTTGCGTTTGACAATCGACTCAAGAAGGTCGAGCAGTTCATCTTTACTTAAATCATTCGTCTCACGGTCTGTGGACGTGTTATTCTCTTGTTTCTCTTCTTCTTGGTACTCTTCGTTCTGTTCTTCTGTCATTTCTTCGTGTCGGTCTTCAGCGTCTCTAGGCTCCGGATCAGCCGGCGCTTTTTCATCATCGACTTCTTCAATGTCCTCTGCTTGTGTCGACTTGTACGTTGAAGGACGCCCTGCTTCGTGTGCGGGTAAATACATGCGTCGCTCTTCACCTGATTCATCGTAGTCACTCACAACTACATATGGCGTCCGGCGTGAGCGTGTTTCTTTATCAAACAAGCTGTACATGACCGGAATAAACACGAGTGTAAGCACTGTACTACTAATGAGACCACCAATTACAGCAATCGCCATTGGCTGCTGCATTTCTGCACCTTCACCCATACCAATCGCAATCGGCACCATACCTAGAATTGCAGTGACAGATGTCATCACAATCGGTCGTGTTCTTAACTTCACAGATTCAACGAGCGCATCGTAGGTAGACAACCCTTTTCGCTTCTGTTGATTCACGAAGTCAAGCATGACAATTCCGTTGTTTACTGCAATACCTACGAGAATGATTACACCGATAAAGGTCGTAATTCCGATAGCGGTTTGCGTTGCTGTAAGAGCAATTGCAACCCCGATAATAACGAGAGGAACCGTTAGCATCATAATAAATGGCAACTTAAATGATTCAAATTGTGCAGCCATAATGAGATAAATGAAGGTAACCGCAAGCACAAGCGCAAGAACCATGCTCATCATGCATCATCAAGGATTTCTTGCTCTCCGCCAAAGGAGAAGTTTGCTCCATCTGGCAACTCAACTTCATCAACAGACGATACAATCGCATCTGACACATCACTGAGTACAGCAGCAGTCGTATAACCGACTGTAAATTCAACGGCTTCTTCTTGGTCCGCTCGTTGAACGGCTGCAGGGCTTTCTCCTTCAGTGATCTCGGCAATATCATTGAGGTTTACCGTTTCACCTTCGTTATTTCTAATCGTTAAGACTTCAAGTTCATCTATTGAATCGGTAAAACTTGCATCGAGACCAACGACAACTTCATACGTCGTTGTCGTGCCATTTGTATCCTCTTCTTCATCATCATCAGGAATTTGGACAGTTGCAACGGTCTCGCCTTGGGTCGCCTCATTGACTTGTGTCGCAACTTCTGCTGGTGTTAGACCGTTGTCAAGTGCTGCCTCATCATCGACTTCGATAAGAATTTCTGGCACCGTATCTTCAATACTTAGTTGTACTTCTTGAATGATGGAGTAATCGAGCAACTCATCTTGTAGCTCTTCTGCGAAATCATACAACTCGCTACGCTCTGAGTGAGACACGATAAACGGTACCGTATTGGCTTCCCCGCCCATCGCTGCGGTCATTGTATAGGCTCGCAACTCTTCAACACCGTCATCTGCACGTTCCAGTTCACGCGTAATTGATTCCACAAACTCCGCATCCGTCATTGATCGCTCATCCATCGGAATCATCGATACGATGATTTGGGCAGTATGAGATTCACCTTCCCCACCATATCCATTGACGATCCTCCAATGGAGGCCGAGTAATGGTCGATTTCTTGGTAGTCATCCAAAACATCTTCGATTGCCGTTACGGCTTCATCTGTTCGCTCTAAACTCGTACCAGATTCCATTTCAATATCGACGTTAAATGACGATTGGTCAGCTTCTGGGAGAAGCTCTGTGCCGACTGTAAACAGTCCACCAATACCGCCAAAAAGAAGCAATAACGTAATCGCGATGACAGACTTGCGATGCCCGAGCGACCAGTGCGTAATATTTTCAAGTGATTTCATTGTTTTGCCTTGGCGGCGTTTTTCTTCAATGTCTTCTTTAGGTGCTTTTAATACACGGCTCGCAACCATCGGAACGACCGTAATCGCAACGAGGAGCGAAGACAATAAACTAAACGATACAGTTAAGGCTAGCTCACCAAAAATGTCTCCAACAATGCCTGTAATAAATACGATTGGCAAGAAAACAGAAATGGTCGTTAGCGTTGAGGCTGTAATCGCCCCCATCACTTCTTTCGTACCTTCTCTCGCTGCCTCTTTTGCGTCTTTACCTTTGGATAGGTGGCGATAAATGTTCTCAATAACAACAATCGCGTTATCAATAACAAGACCAATTCCTAGGGCAAGACCCCCCAGCGTCATGATGTTTAATCCAATGTCCAAAAAGAACATAAACGCAAATGTAACAATGACCGAGAAAGGTATGGCCAAGCCAATGATAAATGGTGTCTTCAAGTTTCTTAGGAAGAAGAACAACACTGTCATCGCCAGCACACCACCGAGTACGAGTGCAGAAAGTACACTGTTAATCGCTTGGTTTATAAAGTCCCCTTCATCATATAAGGAGATAATACTCAAGTCTTCAAAATCACTGTCATTCATTAATTCGTCCAACCGCTCATTTACTGCATCAGATGTTGATGCCGTATTGGCGCTAGATTCTTGCATGATCGATAACATCATGGCATCTTCTTGGTTGGCTCTTGTAATGACCGTTTGATCTTCGGTAACAATGTCTACGTCCCCGACATCATCAATCGTAATTTGATCGCCCGATTCTGGATCAACACCTACGACTAGCTCGCGAATGTCATTCACTGATGTGAGTTCGCTAACGACCCTTGTCGTTAAACTCAGATCATCCTGGAGCACAGTACCACCAGGCATGGAAACGTTGTTTGATTGAATGGCTCCACTAATGTCGTCTTGTGCGACGTTGTTATCATCCATGAGTTCACGATCGAGGTTCACTTCTACAATTTCTGTTAGACTACCTGATTCATCAACGCTTGCTACACCGGGTATGTTTAACAGTTCTTGTTCAAGGTCTAGCACATCATCTTGAAAGTCAATGATGTCATCCCCTGATGTGACCGCAAGTTGCATCATCGGGAACATCGATGGGTCAAATTGCAAAAAGCTCGGTTCATCCACACTATCAGGCAAGTTCACCTGCCGTAGCGTATTCATGATGTCCAGTTCAACATCTTCGATGTCTGTTTCCCAATCAAACTGCAAAATAATCATTGACGTGCCTTCAGTCGTATTCGACTGAATGAGATCTAAACCCGTTGTCGTCGCTAATTGCGCTTCTAACGGTTCAGTTACTTCGGTTAGAACTTCTTCTGGCCCTGCATCTGGATACGATGCAATCACCGCTGCTACTGGAGGATCAATATCTGGAATTAATTGTAGCGGTAATCTCGTAGAAGAAACGAGACCTACAATTAAAAACAAAATCATGACGACGATTGTAAAAACCGGACGTCTGATCGAGAAATTTGTCATGTGTAAACCACCCCTATGCCCTATCAATTTTTATGTATTTTTTACGTATGGAAATGCACTTCATTAGCATACACCGGAACGATGAACTGATTATGAACCAACTTCACATTCTTACCGTTGTCACAAATTAGTCATAACTTATGGAAGGCATGATCGTCACAGTGAACGTCGACCCTTCGTTTATTTTGCTCTGAACATTGATTGAAAATCCATGTGCATCAACAATTCGTTGAACGAGGGGAAGTCCGAGACCATTGCCACTCTTTTCAGGCGTTCTTGCTTCATCTACCGTATAAAACCGGTCAAACACATAAGAAAGGTGTTCTTCAGCGATCCCAATCCCTTCGTCTTCGATAACCAATTTGATCTGTTGGGGAAGCACAATGACATTCACCCATATAGTGCCGTGACTGTGCGAGAATTTAATCGCATTCGTAAACAAGTTCATCCATACTTGTTCCATTAAATCTTGGTCTGCCTCAATGGTAATCGAAGGCAACTCAACTTGAATATCGATATGCTTCTCTTCCCAAAGTAAGCGCGTAGATAAAATCACCCTACGAATTTGCTCATCCAAAGCATATGAAGTCATTTGCAGTGGATGATGTTCTGATTCTAACGAAGCGAGTTGCAGCAAGTGATCACTAAGCCGGGATAAACGTTGGGTACTCGACTGAATAATCGCTAAGTACTCTTCCCGCTCATTTTCTTTCACAACCCCGTCTCGAATCGCTTGAGTGAATCCATTGATCGTCGTCATCGGCGCCTTAAACTCGTGAGAAACATTACTCACGAACTCTTGTCGCATATTCTCCACTTTTTGCAACTCTTTGGACATGTAGTTGAAATTGTCCACTAGCTCGCCAATTTCATCTTCCCTTTTTTTCTGAATGTAAACCGAAAAATCTCCAGTTGCCATTTTTTTTGCTGCTTTTGATAGCAAGTTAATCGGCGAGACGATCGGTGTGGAAGCGATGAGAAACAGTATGCTACCTACAATAAATACGACGAGCAATGAAGCAATGATAATATCACGAACAGCTTGTGATTCTGCTGACAAATCAACTTGATAGACGAGCGTATGCAACTCTCCATTAATCGGTCGCGCGATAGCAATCTCAAACAACTCTTCCGTCCCTTTAAAAACAAAAGAAGATTCACCTTCACTTAGAGATGAGAAATTGTTGATGGAAGCGTCTGATATGGGTTGTGCGGCTTCACTTCTGTATTGCAATTGTTGCTCTTCATCCAAAACAGTCAATGTTGCTTGATGTTCCCTCGCATTCGCTTCTAAATCGGCGATCGACGCTGCTTCTTCAGAAAGAAGCAAGGCATTGATGCCATCTTCAACTGTTGAAAGGGATTGTTCAGAACGATGATGTTCTGGGTAGAAGACGTATGTAAACATATAGGCGGCACATAGACTGATGAGCAGCACGACGATAAACATCGTGACGATTCTCGCGTGAAAGCTTCTTCGAAAAAATAAGATGAGCATTATCCATACTCCTCCATCGTATATCCCAACCCTCGAATGGTCCGAATCGATAGCCCTTCAAACGGGCGAATTTTCTCCCTTAATCGTTTAATATGCACATCGACCGTTCGATCATCCCCTTCATAGTCATGTCCCCATATGAGTTGTATCAATTGATCTCGAGTGAAAATCGTGCCTGGGAATTTCGCAAGATGAAACAGCAGTTCGCATTCTTTTCTTTTTAACGCGACCTCCGTCCTGTCACTCGTCACTTTAAGTTTATCCTTTTGAATGACGTACGGACCAATTTGAACTTCTTGTGCAGTGAACAACTCGTAGCGGTTTAGTAATGCTTTGACACGTAATACGAGCTCTACTGGATCAAACGGTTTAACAAGATAATCATCGGTCCCTGCGTTAAATCCTTCGATTTTATCACTTGACTCGCCTTTTGCTGTCACGATGAGAATGGGCAATGTATAAGATTGGCGAATGAACCTCGTCACTTCCCATCCGTTTACTTTCGGCATCATCACATCGATAATCGCTAAAGAAACGGGTTGTTCCTTCATTTTTTCTAGCGCTTCTTCTCCATCTAATGCTTCGATTACACGGAATTGATCATTTTCTAAGTACAAACGGATGAGTCTTCGTATGTTCGCATCATCATCAGCGACAAGAATGGTTGTCATACTTTCACCGCCCTTTCTCTGCAGTATACCCCTCGTGTATGAACTGAGGATGACATCACAAAAAAACCTTTCGCTTCATTATAAATCAATGAAGCGAAAGGTTCATCTCTATTCATTTACTGGTTGTTTCTTTAAACCAGCACCAATTTTTTGCTTTTGAAGAAGTGGGTATAGTTTCAAAAATACTGGAACAAATACCGCACCGACGAGAATGCCTTTCATTAGATTAAATGGCAATATCCCTGCGAGAACCATTGTCATCATAATTTCAGGGGTAAATGGCATTTCCACAAGCCATACGTAAGCGGGTAAGAAAACAAAATAATTGAGTACGCTAAGAATAACGGTAAGTGAAAATGTGCCCACACCTACGCCAACAACGAGGCTGCGCGTCGTCCGGTACCGACGATAGATATACGCAATCGGCAACACAAATGCTAAGCTTGCGGTAAAGTTCGTCACCATACCGATCGGGTCGCCCGCCCCCATAAATAGTGTATAAAGAGCGATTTTAATACCTGCGACGGCAATGCTGCAACAGGCGAGAACAGAATGGCCGCTAACAACACAGGAATTTCACTAAAATCAATGCTTAAAAACGGTGTAGCTGTTAGAAACGGCAACGGAAAGCTTAGAAACATAAACGCGGTACCTAGTGCACCAAGTATGGCATAGCTTACCATTCGGAACGTTTTCGATGATTGGTTGTTCATAATAATTGCCTCCCTTCTCCGGTAAAAAAGGGATAACAGAGTTGTTCACTTTGTTATGTTCGTTGTTTTTCATTAAAAAAGCCCCTCGACAGTAAACTGCGAGGGGCTTGAGCGATCAATAACAAAGCGTTCACCTAAACAAATCGGCCGCATGATAAACATGCTACCCATCGAGTAGGAACGACTTTCTCTGCAATCTTCTCCCATCCAGACTATACTGTCGGTTCCGGAATTACACCGGATCAACCACTTTAAAATATAAAGTGGGTCACGGACTTGTTACAACGCGCGTAACTTACCGTCGGTCGGGAATTTCACCCTGCCCCGAAGATTTATATTAGATTATGTAACTTAGTGTATCCGATGATACGTAAACCGTCAACCATTTGTCCTCGATGTTTAAGATTACGCGCAATGGGTATGCTTTTTGAGACATCCATTCACTACTTTGGGAGGCCCATAATGCACATCCGCTTTGGTTTTGTTGCCAATGCCCTTGACCTTTATGAAGCATCACCTGCAAAAACAGTTACGTTTTCTCGTTATCGCCAGCTTGGCGAGAAAGAAGGTAAAAAGAAATTGCATGACGTGACCGAAATGAATTTATTACGAACGAAACGGATTATACATTACTTAATTGCCCATGAAATTCCGTTATACCGGTTCTCCTCTTCACTCGTCCCACTTGCAACACACCCTGAAACACAGTGGGATTATATAACGCCCTTTTCTCATTTATATAAAGAGATTGGCACTCTTGTTAAGACCCATCAATTACGAACGAGTTTTCACCCAAATCAGTTCACCCTGTTTACGAGTGATCGTGATCACGTCACTGAAAAAGCCGTTGAAGATTTGGTTTATCATTACGAGCTCGCAAAAGCGATGGGTTTACACAAAGAGATTCGAATTAACATCCACGTTGGAGGCGCTTATGGTGATAAACAGAAAGCGCTCGAACGGTTTCACAACAACATAAAGAAGGTTCCCACTCACATCTTAAAACAACTCACACTTGAAAATGACGATAAAACGTATACGACGACGGAAACACTCGCTGTCGCCGAGCAACACAGCATTCCGATGATGTTTGACTATCATCATTACGTGGCAAATCATACCGACGAAGAAGAACTAACAGAGCTACTTCCTCGGGTTTTTGCGACTTGGGAATCCACCTCTCAACCCGCCAAGATTCATATTTCCTCGCCAAAAAGCAAAACCGCTTTTCGGAGCCACGCGGATTATGTCGATGAAACGTTTCTCGAGCCGCTGCTCGACGGTTTGAAAACCATTCGAGAAAATGTGGATTTCATGATTGAAGCTAAAGCCAAAGATCGCGCTTGTTTGTCTCTCATTGATTGCCTCTCCAAAAAGCGTGGCATGAATCAAGTTACAGGAGGCTCGATAGTTATTCGTTAAAGACGGCCACCGCACGAACCGGGGAACCATCTCCGCCTTTAATATGCAGTGGCAATCCTATCCAAAGAAACGGCTTTCTGACCGGTACACGGCCTAAGTTAACAAGGTTTGTGTACGTTACAATCCCGTGCCCTAACAGCGCTTTTTCTAAGTCAACATCAATTTCACCTGCGGCAAACGGCGGTGCGGCTTTTACAATCGCATCAAAGTCCTCGATGCCGACGTCTTGTCGAAAAACAAGCCCTGTTCGCTCTGGAAGATGATGGACATCATCAACGAGAACCGCAGCGTGCACGAAAGTCGTAAGAGGGATCTGATCAATCGTGTGCTTTCCGGCATGCATGTGCGAGAACGCATCCACATGAGTGCCTGTATGAGATCCTAAACTTAAACGACGGACTTCGAATCCTTGCTGCTCAATTGTCGTCGCAACGTCTAGGTTTACTTCCGGATCGCCAGGGTAAACACTCATTCCTGATTCAATCGGTGCCGTTAAATCAATGATTTTCATTTTTTCCTCCTTTGGATCATCTCGTCATCCCATCGATTATTAAAGATCATTTGTTGTTCGTGTTTTCTTTCAATGCAATATATTTATCCTATCGGCCAAAAACGAAAGAAAATAAAGAACCCCAAACGTGTGTTTATACACGAACGTTTGGGGAGTTTCAAATCATTAGACTACACGACGTCATATCCTTGATCTTCAATTTCTTCTTTAATCTTATCCAATGTTACTTCGCTATCGTTAAAATTTACATCGACTTTGTTTTCGTCAAGGTGTACAACGACAGACGCCACACCGTTCATTTCCCCAACACTTGATTCAATTGCCTTCACACAGTGCCCACAAGACATACCTGTTACATTTAGTGTCGTATTCATTGCGATCCACCTCCTTCGTACACTGCTCCATCTCCATGAAATGTTCGTCATTCAACCGATGATTCTCGGACATTTACTACATATCCTACAAGTAAAATCTTAACATAGAGAAGTCGGAAAATAACATTTCGTTTTACGATGATTCATGCTCCTCACTTAGCATTTCAAACGTTTATAGACGCAATGCGTTCTGTAGCGGAGATTAATTAAGAATGAATTCCTGTTTCTCATCGTCTCGACGCTGACGTGCAACCCGGTAGTACTGAGTAATGACGCTATTGCTGCTTTTAACTCCTCATACACTCATTTCTACATGTTGGTCATCCGCTCGTGCGCCTTATGCAAAACATGTAAATGCGAGTCTTTATTCAGTATACATTATAGCTATAAACAACGCGCTGGAGGAGATAAGCAATGATTCAAATAACAGGAGTTTCCAAATCATATAAGAACAAAAACGCCTTACAAGCCATTGACATTGATATTCAACAAGGAGATTGCTTCGGTCTTGTTGGACCTAATGGTGCAGGGAAATCTACACTAATCAAAATATTAACGTCGATTTTGCAACATGACCGAGGGAGCATTACGATTCAAGAACGCCCGCTCCAAAAGACGAGTCAAAGTATGATTGGATACGTACCTCAAGACATTTGTTTAGAAGAAACACTCACTGCTGAAGATAACTTAACCTTTTTCGCTCGAATCCATCATTTAAAAGGAAAAGAAAGACGAGAAAGAATGGATGCTGTTCTCGAACAAATCAGCCTCACGAATCAAAGAAAAGACGTTGTATCTACATTTTCTGGAGGGATGAAGCGTAGACTGAACATCGGCTGTGCACTCTTGCACGACCCAGATGTTCTCATTATGGATGAGCCAACGGTCGGAATTGACCCCCAATCTCGTTACAATATCTATTCACTTATTCATCGTTTAAGACGTCTTGGCAAGACGATCATTTATACGAGTCATTACATGGAAGAAGTCGAACAGCTTTGCAATCGAGTTGCCTTTATTGATCATGGTGAAGTGGTTGCGTGCGGTTCTCTTTCCCAGATTGCCAATCAGCATGCCAAGTCTGGGGTCTATGTTGAATTCCAATCTGAGCAACCCGACATATTGAAGCCATTTGAACATGTAGAGGAAAAAGGAAACGGGTATCGCATTCTTACAGAACAGCCATTGCAACTGTTAGAGAAGATGGCCCACCAATTGAGCGAGATCACATCCCGATTGCTCGGCTTGAAGTATCGCAACCAAAACTGGAAGATATCTTTATTCAATTAACTGGGACTGCACTGCGAGAGGGGGACGCTCAGTAATGATTCCAATGTATGTACTGGAAATGAAGAAAAACCTCAAAGACAAAGGATTAATTTTTTGGACATTACTTCTCCCGATTGCCTTTATCGTTGTGTTCGCATCGATTTTCGGATCAGACACAACAGATCAAGAATTGACATTGCATTACGTTGACACCGATCAAAGCGATGAATCTGCTGAACTATTGCAAGAAATTTCCACACTTGAAAACGTCGAATTAGTAAAAGAAGAGAGCTACGCAAACAGTGTAGAACAAATTCAATCCGGTCAGATGAATGTGCTATTTCATCTTCCTGAAGGCTTCTCAAATGACGGGAGCGCGCATTTATATTACGAACAAGTGCGCGAAGAAGTGGCTGCACCAATGATTGCGATGTTAGAAAATTTGCGATACGGATTACAAGCAGAAGAGCAGTACACATTGGCACAAGAGGAGTGGAAGATGCTGCCATGGTCGCTGAATTTTTCACGCCACCGTTTGATATTTCTTATGAAGCACAAGATTCAGGTGGAGAGTTGATGCAATCACTCATCTTATCCCAGGTTATGCCGTCATGTTCACCTTCTTTATTATGATTTCAATGGTCACCTCATTTATTAAAGATCAACGATCCGGTATGCTTTCGCGGCTGGCAGCAACACCGCTTGCCCCGCTACAATACCTAGGAGGAAAGTGGATCGCTTTTATAACAATCGTTTTTTTGCAAGTCGTCATTCTTCTCCTTTTCGGTTACTTTGTGTACGATATCACCCTTGGAAATGTGCCCGCGATTACCGCTGTTTCCCTACTCCTTGCCCTGACTGCGACAGGTCTTGGTCTTGGCCTTAGCCTTGTTGTACGTACAGAGAATATGGGAATCGCACTCACACAAGTGATCGCTCTTGGCGGCGCGATTGTGGCTGGATTATGGATGCCTTTAGAATTTATGCCGTCCTTTATTCAAACCATCAGTGTCGGGTTACCCCAATACTGGGCGCATCAAGCATTTCTTGATGTGATGTCACGCGGGGCTACGATCGTTGACATTTGGCCCTCACTTGCAATGCTTCTTGGGTTTAGCATGCTTGGCGCATTTATCGCTTGGCTTAGCTACGGGCGTTACGTGAAACACGCAAACTAGCGCATAGCTCAATAAATTGACGGGAACCCTGAAAACACGACTATAGCGTATATGGCATTGCTAGGCTATACTAGAGAGAGTGAACGATACATGTAAGGGGGTTCATAAAATGCAGGAGGATACCCTGATCGAACAGCCGGACAAAAAACCGGTTTCTCCACACACAAATGACGATAAGGAACGATTGTTGAAACGACTGCGTCGCGTAGAAGGTCAAATTCGTGGCTTGCAGAACATGGTTGAAGATGATCGATATTGCGTCGACATCCTCGTTCAGATTACAGCTGTTCAAGCCGCATTGAAGAAAGTCGGCTACTCGTTACTTGAACATCATACGAAAACGTGCGTCGTACACGACATCCAAAACGGCAAAGAACAAGAATCCATCGATGAGCTGATGAAAGTCATTCAGCAATACGCCAAATAAGTACAGGCGAGACGGTTTCATTTGCACAACGGGTGGGTATATATGAAGTAACCTTCAACGAGGAGGACTTCAAAATGGGAAAAGGAAGTAAAGATCGTCTAAAGGGACTCGGCAACAAGATTAAAGGTTCTGCAGAAGATGCCGCAGGCAAAGCAACGAATGATCCTGATTTACAAGCAAAAGGGAAATTCGATAAAGTTAAAGGTACAGCCCAAGAAACAAAAGGCAAACTAAAAGATACGTAATGAATTAAAAAACGCAGATCTTAAATCGATCTGCGTTTTTTGCTATGTGGCCGAGGGGTCAGTTCTTATGAATTGACGCTCATCTTCATTTAACCCACATGCCCCACATTGGATGCGGTTGCTCGGTCCACTATAAGGCAGGTGAAACGGGTCTAATTCTGATTGCTGGTATTCTTCGACTACATCCCCCGTTTGTGGATTCAGTTTCACCGCATGCGGAGACTGTTCAATAATGTGAAAACGTGTTTTATTCGTTTTGCATGCTGGGCATACATAATGCGTCGTCATCAAATCCCTCCTGTTTTACGATTATCGTTCCCTTGAGCTTGTTTCTTTATCCAGAAAAAGGATGACGCATACAGCGGCATCCTTTTTTGCTTATTCTGGTGCAACAACAACCCCACAACCAATTCGGTCTCCAGCGTCTCCTGCCTTCTTCGTTTCTTCATCCGCACCCGGTGCATCTGACTCTGAAGATTGATAACGGTCAGGAATGTTCGCAAAGTTATCGGCACCTTCATGAATCATCACAGAAACATCCGCATCAATTAACTCTTCTGCACCAAATCGGTCCATCATAAATGTCGCTTGTGCAGTGCCATCTTCATTCACATACAAGGATGGCATGTCTCCAGCATGATGATCATGAGAAACATCTTCAGGAGAGTAATGTCCACCCGCTGTCGTAAACGGACCGTCAGCCGCATCCGCTTCACAAATACCCTTTTCATGAATATGGAACCCATGAAATCCTGCAGGCTCTAACCCTTCGACTTTCGTATGGACAACCGTCTTCCCTTGACTGTCTTGGTAGAAATTCGCCTCGCCAATGACGTCTTGATTTACATTTATAATTTCTGCCATCGCTGACGGTTTCAACGGCGTATTCTCATGTTGAACGGCATTGACTTCTTCTACTTCATCCTCGCCAGGGGTTTGCTCGTCTTGCGCACAGCCGGTAGCTAAAATCGCAACCATTGCCACGATCATATACTTCTCAATTCCTACACCTCTTTTCTATTTACATGCTAGCTTTGCCAACATGTTTCTTCTTTCATACATGAAAGATCATTCCAAAAAATAGGTGTAGGATCGTTGACTTTACACAGTAGGTTCGATTTTTTCTCCATTAATCCATGTGCTTAAATGCGTGGATGCATAATGGAACGGGTGGCCTGTCCAGATCGCAAAGTCTGCGTCCATCCCACTAGCGAGGTGACCGATTCGATCCTCTAGACCAAGATGTTTAGCCGCATTTGATGTAACAGCTTTCATCGCTGTCTTTTCACTTAGCCCAGCAGTGATTGCTTTTGATGCACTTACGAGCAAATGCTCAATAGCAATGACAGGATGATCCGTCGTAATCGCAATATTAACCCCTCTCATCTCAAGCTCCATTAGCGTGTGCCAACTTTTTTGACTCGTTTCGATTTTTGATTTTGGTGACATCGTTGGGCCAACTGACACCGATACATCATGCATCGCCACATGATCAGCAATCAAATGGGCTTCCGTCCCGTGTTCTAACGTTAAATCAAAATCAAACTCCTTCTTTAATCGAAGGACTGTAACAATGTCATCTGCTCGGTGCGCATGAATGCGGAATGGAATTTCTTTTCGCAATACTTTCGCTAACTGCTCATAACCAAGCTTAAAATCTGTCGTCCCGGCTTTTCGTTTTTCCATATACTCTTTCGTACGATACATTTCTTCACGAAAGATTGAGGCAATGCCCATACGTGTAATCGGCTTTTTCGTACGAGAACCATACACACGTTTCGGGTTTTCCCCAAACGCCGCCTTCATACCCGACGGGGCGGCAATTGCCATGTGATCAGCAATACTTCCTGATGTTTTCACTGTGCACATTTCTCCACCGATCACATTCGCACTTCCTGGCAACACTTGCACCGTCGTTACACCCGTCCGGATGGCATTTTGAAATCCTTCCTCTAAAGGATTGAGGCCATCAAGAGCGCGGACTTCTGGCGTGACCGGGTCGCTCGTTTCGTTGAAATCCGCCCCTGCTTGCCCGATCCCCTCTTCACTTACACCTAGATGCGTATGCACATCAATAAACCCAGGGGTTATATACCCGCCGCGAACATCAACTTTCTCCGCCTCAGACGGAATGTCCCCTTCTTTTACAATTCGTTTCACTTTTCCGTCTTCAATTAATAGCGCTTTCCCTTCGTATTTTTCACCGTCTCCATTAAAGATTGTTCCATTATAAAAAGCTTTCACTTATGACCACTCCTTTCAAACAGTGTAACAAAAGACGATAAATCTGGACATCGATCATGCTCAATAGCAAAAAAACAACAAAATATTATTGACAAAAACGAACAAATCAGCCTATAATATTGTTGTCGCCATTACTTATACGTTCCGTTAGCTCAGTTGGGAGAGCGCCACCTTGACAGGGTGGAGGTCACTGGTTCGAGCCCAGTACGGGACACCATGAATATAACCTACCAAACTCTTGATACAGAAGGTTTTTGTTTTGCCTACAAATGTTACTCTCCCATTGCTCCATACCCTAAAACCCCATTTGACATGAATTTGACACGAATCAGCTTTTAGCTTGTCCCATAGAACAATCTTCCGAATTCCTCGGCCGTATCCTTTTGCAGGTTAGGCAAGACATGACTATACGTGTCCAGTGTAATGCGCACATTAGCATGTCCGAGTCTCTCAGATACGATCTTAGGGTTAACTCCTTGTTTAAGGAGCAAGCTAGCATGTGTATGCCTCAAATCATGAAACCTTATCTTCTTGACCCCAGCTTTTTCAATGATGGTATAGAACGTTCTGAGGATGTTCCTGGGTGAAACAGGCGTTCCGATCGTTGTCCTGAATACTAAATCATGATCATTGTAAAGCGGACCCGCTTCCAGCTTCTCAAGTTTATACTTTTGCTTCACTTTTATAATGCTATTTAGTGTTTTATCATCTAAAGCAATACGCCTGTTTCCGGCTGAAGTTTTAGCCCCTACAGACAATACCTTGCCTTGATGAGAGAGCGTCTGAACAACCGCCAATGTGCTGTTATCCTCGTCAATATCCTTGAAACGAAGCCCAAGAATTTCCCCCTGTCTCATGCCTGATGTTAGCGCTAAGAGGTACACTTGATAGTAACGATATCCTTTGGCCACTTTAAGAAATCGATGAATTTCATCTTCATCCCAAACCTCAATCTCCCTCTTAACTACCTTCGGTGGATCCACAAGAAAAGCAGGGTTCTTGGTAGTCAACTCCCACTTCATGGCTTTAGTGAGCGAGTCATTGATTAAGGTGTGTATCTTTCTTATATTCTCGTCTGACAGCCTCTGAGTGCTCTTTAAATCGTTGTAAAAGCCCTGGATATCTCTAGGTGTCATTTTGCGTAATTGGATACTGCCTAGTGCAGGTATAATGAAACGATTCACTAAATACGTGTACGTCTCTAATGTGTTGGTTTTTATATACGTTTTTTTATCACTTAGCCAAGTATCCATGAACTCCGAATAGAGCATCTTTGTAGGCTCTACGTACATGCCTTATTGATCTGATCTTGGATTTCCACCAGAGCGGCCTCAGCTTCCTTCTTGGTCTTAAACCCCCTTTTTGTTGTTGATTTAAACTTCCCGTTCTCCTTGTAGTTTAAGGAATAATACCACTTATTTCCCTTTGCCTTTTCGTTTTTGTAAACCGGCATTACAAAACCTCCTAATGATTTTGAATGCTAAAAAGCCAGAGAATTATGGGGAATAACGGTTCTTTCTGTAACTGTCTGTCACACTCAATGTCCATTTGAATATAACCCGTTTCTCTCCAATTCTCAAACTAATTAGCGTTTACTTTATAAAAAAGCACCCCGTCATGGAGTGCCTGTGAACCATTTTTCAAATGCATCTTTTGAGATTTTTATACGCCGACCTACCCTAATATAATGAAATGGTTTAGGTTCTGAGTTGAGTAATTCATAGGTCTGCTTTTCTCCTATATTTAAAAATTCTTGAACGTGCTTCGGCTCCATGACTTCTGGGTACTCAGTCAACGATTTGCTCATTGTTTTCACCTCATTTTTCCACTTGTATGTTGAGATTTAAAGCTAGTTTGTAGAATGCTTTCCAACGTAATTTTTGATAAGTCCCTTGGCTGATTGGTGGTTGAAACTCAAAGTTGTAAATTGCTTGATCTGTTTTGTACTCCGAGTCATTGACCATGTAACGCTTTTCGATCAAAAACCTCTCGAGAGAGGGCAGTCGTTTGACTGCCCGTTCGATCCTCTCGCAATACTGATCACGTTCACGCTGTTTGTCTGCGTTATAAGCCGCAATATCCCCTGTCTGATCACTCGTTTCATTAGTGGGACCGTGATATCTAACCTCTGAAGATGCTGTGATTGACGCCTCACGCTCATCGAAAGAAAGATACTTGTACAGCCTGTACTTTTCGAGAGCTGCTTGTACGGCTGTTTTAGTCTGTTTGCGATCCAGCTCTGGAAGCTCAAATATCATAGTCACTCATCCCCTTATTTAAAACGGCAAATCGTCGTCAGATGGAGCACCGTGTCTTTCTTCTTGCCCTTATCTTCATCGTCTTCATCTGACTCATTTAAAGCATCTTCTTCCTCTGGACTCAATGTGTTTTCTAGCGATGTCTGCTCATAGCCATCATCTTCCTTTTTAACCGAGGCAGTTCCGTCTTCAGACACGCTATATTCGATGCCTCATGAGGTGGCTCGAAGTCCTCCAGGCTTGTTTGAGCAGGCTCAATGATCAGCGTCACATCATGTCCTGCAAAGGCGTATAGCTGACGTGCTTTCTCGTCGCTGTCACCTTTAATGGCGAACTTGAGGACGGTCTTTTTGGAGTCCTTTTGAATGGATACAAACTCAGCGGTCGTCATGCCTGCATCGCAATTATTAATTTCAAAATTGACCATTTCGCCGGCTAGAAGATGTAGGTCATTGGTGTTCTCCTCATCCCCGTGCAATTCAAATTTGAGCACTTCTTTTTTGTCATCTTTTTGTTGAGATTTAAACAATAAATTGAGTGATTTTTTTGGCATGGTATGGCTCCGTCCTAAGCTTAAATTGTAGTCCGATGATTCTCTTCCTCGATCGCCTCAGCATAAGCATTGTAAAAATCAATGTTTTCATGTGGATCTGGTTTTCTATTCATTTAGTGCCATCCTTTCAATCTAAAGGATATTGCTCCATACATACTTAGTAACAACAACACAACGATCGTTGTAAATAGATGCAAATCCAAAGTTACGGTGATGTGGTTTTTGTAGATAAAGATAACCACCAGTACAGCCAACAACAGCGGATTGATTACATTGAGGAGAATGCCAAGAAGTTTATTCATTCCTACTCAGCCTCCAACAAATGGGGATGCTCGTAGATGTTGCCTAGATAAGTCCAACTGCATTCATGTAGCCCGTGGAAATTACAGACAGGGACTTTCTCTCCCTCAAATCCATCTTGATCATCCTCGTATCCCATGTGCTTTTGAATATCCTTTTGTTGCATCTTGGTTAAACAAACGCAGGCTAGTTCTTCCTCATACTCCAAAACGCCTGTAATTTCATTTTCATACTCAGTACCATCAAACAAAAATTGGTGCATTCTAACAATGTAGCCAGTGTATAGATCTTTTGGTTCTTCAAATTGCTCTATATCTTTGAGCCGGTGCATTGCATCAGTATATATTCACCGTCCTCACCGCTTCCCTCACCATTTTGGAGGTTGTAATACTCAACCACTCCATCTATTACGTGCAAGCTATCGTGTCGATCCTCACCTACGATGTGTGTTGTATTAGTGCCTTTATCGTAGACCATGAATTTATAATCCCTACTCATCGCCCTTCGATCCTTTTACGATGGTCTTTAATCAATAATATCTTTGTCACCTGTCGCTTACTCTTTTGCATATCTTGATCACATCGCCAGCAAACAGTTTTATGCGTCTCTCCTTGGCAATATAAGCAAAGTCGGTCGTTTGATACAGTTGCTCACTCATCGCTTGCCGCCTCCTTTAAGAAATAGCAATCTCAATTTCTCTATTTACATCACAAAGTTCAGGTAAGTTTGCTTCAACTAGTGCTTTTGCAAAAGGCGGGGGAACAGAGTTACCGCACCTTGCTACTTGGTGTGTTTTTGGGAAAGGTTTTCCCTCGCAATCTCGATCGATGATGTAATCGCTGGGAAAACCTTGTGCCGCAAATAGCTCGTGTGGTTGCAACATTCTCATGCCTATATCAGTAATTTGATATTCTTCACCGGCAACATTGACCAAGCCAAAACGATCTTTCGTTGAAATGGTATGCAACGGGATATTAAGATCCTGCCGACACCTTGACCGTAATATTTTATTAAGAATGACCGAACTTCTGCTACATGATTTCCCCCGGCAGTAATTGTTGGTAAAGGTTCATCAAGTGATTGTCCATATTGATTATTTCTCAAAATGGAGAGGTGACTGGTCACCAGTTGCGTTTGTGTACCGCGAGCTGTGATTGTAGGCAATGGTTTGTAATCTCAGTACCAGTCATACCGCCAAAATGTTTTGCCAAGAATGTAGCCACTAATGAAAAACGATTTGCCGTGCTGATTGTGTGTAGTGGTCCGTTAACATCTAGACCACGTACTTCATTAGATACAGTCTCTGTGTAATAGCTTGTTAAAAACGGTGAAACCAGCGCGACCTCATTTTTAGAAGTAGTAATAAATGGTTCAGGATTATCGACCACAAAACGCTTAATTCCTTTCGCAATTCTTCGCATTGTATTCTCAGCAAGTGGTCTCTTGCGTTCAAATATTGAAGGACAAGGCAAGGACCAATCTATAATTTCTGCAGCTGATCTCCAAGGCTTCAAACTCCTATGACTTACCGCTGAACTTTGAGGATCGCCATGTGTTGGATCTGGCCAGATAATTGGTTTGCCATGCAACGAGCGATTAAAAAGAACCTTTTTCTGATAGTTGGAGCACCGTAGTCACAAGCTCTTAATACTCTCCAATCAACTTCGTATCCCTTCTTTTCTAATTGCCTAACGAACGAATTGTATATACTGCCTTTCTTATCAACAATTGGTTTCCCGTCTTCTGCGAGAGGTCCCCATGTCTGAAACTCCTCTACATTTTCAAGAATTATAACTCTCGGTCTTACTTTTGCTGCCCATCTATGAGCAATCCAAGCAAGCCCACGAATAGTTTTGTTTAATGGTTTTCCACCTTTGGCTTTTGAAAAATGCTTACAATCGGGAGAAAGCCAACACAACCCAACCTTTCTTCCTCTAACCACTTCTACTGGATCTACATCCCAAACCGATTCACAATAGTGCTCAGTGTGGGGATGGTTTACCTTGTGCATGGAAATAGCCCCAATGTCATGATTAATAGCCACGTCCACATTAAGTCCAGTCGCTTGCTCAATGCCCGAGGAAGCTCCACCACCGCCAGCAAAATTGTCAACTATGATCTCACGGAACAATGAAGTTTCTCTGATCAATCCGCTCACCTCCCATAACGCTCAAGATACTCGTCTAAAATGGCAGCATATTTTTCTTCAATGAAACTGAACCGACTCTGATGCAAATTGCCACTCCAACCCGTCAGATCATCAAGATCTTTCAAGTCACTGAAGCCCTTCTCAGTCTCAGCATGAAAAAACTCCATATCTCCTGCCGCTCTCCAATGACGCATGTTCTTACAGCGCTTGCTGACTCAGCCGTTGCCAATTTTTTATCCGTGGCTCGATCTTTTCCTCTTCTGATTTGCTTGTATTTCAATCACGATCTTTTTTAGGATCGTAGAAGCATAACGCTTAGTGAAATTCGTTTGTGGCTCATTGCCATCACTCCGTGTCGCCCTTAGTAAGAAGCATAATGAGGTGAGTCAGATTTGTTAGCTCGTTCTCCGTCATCGTCATCATCTTCGTCAAAAAATATCGTGATTTCCAAGTCTTGTTCAGTGTCAAAATCAAGCCACTTGGTGGATCCGTCCTCGCTTTCATCCTTATAAAAATGACCGTTTCTGAAGTTACTGAATGCCTTAGCTTTTACCCAAGCTTCCGCTTCGGTTTCAGCCTCAAGTGTTATATCAATATCTGCGCCCATTTCGAGCGCTTTTTGGATTGCTTCTTCCTTGGTCATTTTTCACGCCACCTTATCTAAGTCTAGTCCCACATTTTGGACAGTAAGGACCATTCCAATATTTTCTAGCAATGAAATGCATGCCTCGTTTAACCGAGAATGAATAATTACAATGGATATAACTTTTTGGGGGTAAGTGATCCAGAGCTTTAGTGAACCAGGTTTCATGTTTCAATTTGCAACTCCCCCTAACTCCATCAACTCCGGCACACGCACCCGCTCAGTTTCCAATTCATTTAACGACAGCTCATGAAACAACCGGCCATCTCTCGATAAATACAATTGCTGACTGTGCATCTCCTGGATGATTAAAGCTTTACGTAACTGGCTCATAGCGCACCTCCGGAAGATGTTGGCGAAGGCTTTCAGCAGTGGCTAAATAAAGACTTTTATAACGCTTGGCTTCATCCATTTTTCTTGTGATAAATTCCCGGTCCTGTTGAACGTTTCTCCTAATGTCCTCAAATTGTTCTTCTAACTTTCTATTGTTGACTGGTCTTCTGTTCGTTGAGCACGAAGCTGATCAAGTTCTTCTTTCAAAGCCACAATTGCTTTTTGGTATTCTTCGAGAAGATCGTGATTAGGAGGATCTTCGTCACTTTTGAATTCAACATCAGCTTTTGGTTCTTCCGCTGCTAGTATCTCTGCGGTCTCTTGTAGTGAAGGTTTCTTGCTCGATACTGAGTAATTGGACATCCCTTTCAACCCATTCTTTCTTTTCCAATTTGTAAGCTCAGGTTGATTAAGGCCGTACTCTTTCATAATCTTATGATCTGGCATGCCATCGTCTTCTTTGTGTTGACGGTACCGGTCGATAGTTAGTTCCTTTTTCATGGGTTTTCCTCCCTTTAAATTTTGCATATGCGCTCGCATCTGCTCAGGCGTCCATTGAGATGTCTTCACATCAGAATTAAAGTCAGATTTATTATTAGTGTTTTCAGCACGTCTAGCCCTGCTATCCTTGCCGTATGATTCGCTCACGCTTTCACCTTCTTGCGTTTGTTTTTCGGTTTTTTAGGATTAAGAAACGAGTCTATACCTCCTGCTGGTACGGTAGCAACGTCTGCTTATAGCCGTTTTTAGCTTTCCACAAATCCAAAGTTATGCGAGCGATCAAGAAGGCATCAGCTACGTTGTCTGAAGGAAATGTGAGGTTGTAGTGCGTCTTGATTGCTTTAATGACGGCTTTCTTTTTGTGCGGTCCAGAGATACGTTGTTTATTGCCTTTTTCTCCAACCCAACCTGTAACGTGTACATACTTTTTAACGGTGTTAGGGGCAATGTCCAGATAATTAAACCCTTTAGCATCGAGCATCATACGGATACCCCAACCAATGCCGCCGTTTTGCACCGCCTGTTGTGATGCAAAGCCAAAGCCCTCAATACCAACGTGATCGTTAGGCTGCATGTGTGCTGCTACGTCATGAATCATGGTACGCATCCGCTTAGGGTCTTTGTCACCAATCCCCGTGAGCTCTTTGGCTTTGATGATTTGACCAGTGCCAGATAGAGCGACAAATCCTGTTTTGGTTGATGGATCTATACCGAGAAATCTCATTGGACTGATCCCTGCTGTAGTTCTGCTTTCTTCTTGCGAAAAGCTTTCTGTGATATGAAAAAGAGGTCTGAATCTTTCTTACCAGCTTCAACAAGTGGATCTCTAAGTTTGTTTAGCTCGTCCATTGTTTGGCATGCATTTATCTGTTCAATGAAAGAATTCATAATAGCCTCACATTCCGAGCCAGTCCCTTTGTGGTTCCGGCTCTATATTTGGTTGAACAGGCTCATCCGGTGGGAAATCTAAGCCTGCATAAAATTTTCGGTTATAAACTTGAATTTGTTCAGATACATAGTCAAATAGCTTGTGCTTTTTTGCCCGCTCTTCTTCCGGCAATAGTGGGTGCTCGAGTTCATCCGCTGTCTCCACAAGAAAAGCGAGTGCTTTCTCACGTTGTTCATCCGTTTCAATCTTCTTCATTTGCACGCAACTCCGTGAATTTTTGGATGTAGCCTTCGAATAACAAGCGGAACTCATTAATACCTACATCTCGTCCTTTTGCGATGAACTGTTGCACGACGGGTCCAGCAATGTGAGTGTCGTTGTCATCACGCCAAAGGAACTCAACCACGTCCGCATCCTGCTCAATTGAAGATGATTCCTTGAGGTCAGATAACTGAGGTTTACCTTTGTTTTATCACTGTCCCTAGTCATCTGAGATAGCATCATGAAGCAACAGTCAATGTCACGAGCTAGTTGTTTAGCAGCTGATGTCACCTTACCGATTGCTGTCGTCCTGAGCTCGCCTTTTGCTTGTGGAATGGACATGATTTGCAGGTAGTCTACGGCGATCATAGCCACTTTGCCGTGCTTGCGTTTAAAACGCTTAGCGGTTGCTCTCACCGTATCCATCGAAACGCCGGCGCTGTCTTGGATAAAAATCGGCAACTTTTCAAGCTCATCGTACAAGTCGCTGATTTTCTGAAGGTCATATGACTCAAGATTTTTGTTCTTTATCCGGTTAAGAGGGATACCCGTTACTGCTGAAACAATACGGTCTTTTAGCTGGTTCTCGCCCATTTCCTGCGAGTAAATAAGCACGGGCCCCGCATCTTGTTTAGCCACGCCGTATACCCGTTGTAGGAGCATTGCTGTTTTACCTACAGAAGGTCGCCCAGCAGAGACAAACAGCCAACCACGAGCAATACCGTTTGACCAGGCATCGAATTTATTAAAGCCGGTCTTGATGAAGTCACCTAATGCATCTTTTTGAAGATAGATCATATAATCGTCTCTTGTTTCAGCAAAGTTTTTCATGCGGCCCTCCTCGATCGGGCGCATTTGCTGAACAAGTGATTCAGCTGCGGAAAAGTAATCCTCATCGCTCTCAAAATCTTGGTCCGTTAAGGCTATAATTTGAGCTCCGATGTCTGCCCCTCTGCGCTTGTGAGCCGCTGAGCGCACGATGCGGGCATAATGAATGGTGTTAGCTGTAGATGGAACTGAACCCGCCAAATCTGTCAGATAAGACACACCGCCGCTCTCATCCATACGTCCGTACTTTTGGTACTCAGCTGTTACCGTTGTGAGGTCTATAGGTTTGCTCCGGCTATCCAGATATTTCATAACTTCATAGATTTTTTGGTGCTGGTCAGTTAGAAAATCGCGAGACTCTAAAAAGGTGATGTCGTCCATGACTTGCGGGTCTATAAATACGGCTCCTAAAACCGACTGCTCAGCTTGTATTGCATTATCTGTCGTACTTAAATTCACGTGGATCTCCCCCTTCAGCTATCCATTTGTTACGAGCAATTTCAATGTCTCGTGGATCGGCGGGCGCTTTCTTTTGTACCGGTTGCTTTTCCTGCTTCATCTTAATTGCGAGCTTTGAGAACTGCTTTCGAAGCTTTTCCCCAGACTGAACATTCGCCTTCCAAAATTCATCCGTTACAACCCAATCCATAACGTCTTTTACGGTCCGCTTATCAGCCCGTCGATCTCTACGAGCTTTCGCATGTCATCTGCAAGTTTGCATGTTGGAACGTTTGGTGATCTCTCCAAGACCTTCAGACTTTGCCATCTCATCTATACGACTTTTGAAGTAAGATGCCATCTTGTAGTACGTGTTTTCCTTGTCATACTGAGGCTTGGGATCCTTTTTATTTTTAGGCTGAGAAACTGACTTCGTATCTTCAACAGGAGGAGGCTTTTCTTCTATCTGATAAGCCTCCCAATTCTTGATTGTAATGAGATGATATTGACGGCCTTTTCTACCCTTCTCAATGACAATCATTTCGTTCGATTCAATCCACTCTAAAATACGTTTTATCGTGCGGGTGTCGGGTTTGATGAAAGCATTGTTGTACTTATGGCCAACACCGTTTGATATATTGGTAAGAGACGTTAGTAGCTGCCCTTTTTTTAGTGGCATTTTACTTCCGTCCCTCATCGGTACATGCGTATCTTTATGACTCGCCATATATTTCAGCCACTGCCACACCTTGTAATACAGGGGCGGCATCTGCCATATATCGCTGTTGAGCTCTTTACGAAAGTCTTTGATATACCCCTGCATTCACCTCACTTCCTATGACGACTTTTTCAGGGTGATCCCGAGGTCTTTTGCCATACCTTGGGCTAATTCAATTGCAGCTTGATTGTTGCTAACAACGGCTTTGTCATACCAGTCTTGAGCCACGTTTTTGCGGTCTTCGGATTCAGAAATAAAACCTTTACTTAAAGCATCGAACAAGAGATCTCGGTCTTCTTTGCTTCTTTGTACGAACCGAACAATAGCCCTATTCATTTCTTTCGGAACAGCTCCGGCAACAATGCTCGTCCTAAAAGCACCATCATCTAGCAATGCTTGAATTTCTGAGCAAACATCATCAGGTAGTACGAGCTTCTGAGTATCTAACTTTTTGAGATAATACTGTTCCGTCTCAGCCATTTCCGATTTGAGACGGGTATTTTCAAGAACAAGATCGTCACAGTCAGCCTTGATTTTGTTGTAATCAGTTGTAAGCTCGCTTTTGTCCTGCGCTTGATCTGACAGTTTCTTTAATAAATCCTCGTTATCCTTAACGATGTTGTCATATTCATCCTTTGAATACGATTCTTCAATTACGATAGCGTCCATATGCGTAACGATATCGCCCATGTTTTGTCCCGATATAATTTGGAAATCGGGGATCATACCTATAACTCCTGGCGTTTTCCCCTTTACTTTACGAGCTTCGTGCTCTGAGCCTTTCATAATCACGGGGCTACCTTTAATATTCACTAGAATCTTTATCCTCATTTCAAACCACCTCAATTTCGTAGTCCCTGCCTGCAACGTACCCTAGTTGCTTCAGTCGCCGTTTGACAGTCAGTTTAGCCAGTGCCGGCATATTGTTTTTACTTGATAGATGCGTAAGGTATATGCGCTCGCCTTTGCCCTTGATGAGCTTAGAGAGGGCATCTGCTGTTTGTTCATTTGACAAATGTCCGATATGCGAAGCAACACGAGCTTTGACCGATGGAGGATAAATTGAGTGCTCCAACATGGTGGGATCGTGATTAGCCTCTATGATGTAGGTGTCTGATCCTCCCATTGCATCGATCATCTCTTCATCGACTTTTCCGGTGTCTAAGCAAACTGCTACTTGTTTGTTATAAGTTGAAACTGTATACCCAACTGGTTCAAGAGCGTCGTGATGAACAGAGAAGGAACTGACACTGAAATAGTCACCGTATCCCTCGAAGTCATATATCGTGTTCTGATAAGGATTGAGGATATTTCTATCCTCTTCATCCACCGTTTTTATGCTCTTGAATTCACCTTCTGTTGCCCATACATCGATTGAATATTTATCAGCCAACGGAAGCCCTCTAATGTGATCACCGTGAGCGTGTGTGATAAATATTGCGTGTATCCGATCGACCCTCACCCCAACTTCAAGCAAACGCTTCTCAATCTTTGTTTTGGCTACACCAGCATCAATTAAGATACTGGTGCCGTCATCAGCCGTTAAAGCTATACAATTCCCTTTGGATCCTGACTCAAGAATATTCACCTTCATGAGAGGTCATCGCTTTTCTTCTCTTCTTCCATGACCATCTTTTGGATGTTGATTAGTCCTACCATTTCCTGCGAAGTAGGCTTTTGAGGATCCTCGAAAGTAACTCCGTGTTCATCGAAGAATTCACCACGAGCAGTTTTATTTGTGATGCCTAGGTTCTTAAAATTCGCCTTGATTTGATCCGTCAAAGCTTCCCTTTCAGATGCTTCTTGATCTTCTTGTGTCGGCTCTTCAGCATTTTCTGAAGCAGGAGGTTCAGCCTTGTTATTATCTTCTTCATTCTTCTCTGCCGGCGCTTCTGGCGTGATGTCTTTGCGGTCTGGTTTATACTCAGGAACAGGTTCACCGCCTGTGATCGTCTCATCGTCGAATTCGAGACCGTACTGACGTTTTAACGCGCGCTGCTGTACATGCTTGCCGAACATATCAGCAGTGTATTTATTCCAGTTATCTTTATTAGCTCCCGTGAACATGTGACTAATCTCTTCACGATCCATAACCACCGTTACTGGGCGATAGTTGTCTCTATATGCTACCGAGTAAGCACCGATGATCTTGCCTCTCGGAAACGAAATTTTGTGCTTAGTTACTTTCATTGCTCCGTCCTCGTCCGATTCAACTATAAATTCATCATTATCGTGGACCATCTGTGTGTTAGGGGGCTGAAACCCTTCTTTTTCTCTAGCTTTTGAAAGAAATGCTTCTGCTGCGAATTGAATGCGGGCAGTGGTCCCGTACTTGATGAAGAAGATTTCATTCTTAAACGGATCCAGTCCGTAGTTAGCAGCTTTATGAGCAAACATGACAAACTCGGAATCTGTAGCATCTTTTGCAAACGTGTTCTTCATAACCTCAACAACTTCATTGCTAAACTGTTCTTTAATTTCCGGCGTTAATTGTAGATTTGACATCTATATCATCCTTCGGTAATACGCGTGTATTGTTTGTATGGCGGTGCACGAGATGTAGCTCATGGTCAAGGTTTTTGATTACTAGCCAGTTTTCGTAGTTAAGATTGTAAGAAGTAAGCAGCATTTTTTGAGCCTTTGTGAGCCGTTTACCGCTCTTCATCTGCTGTCACCTCTAACTCTTTGCTGGCAACAACACGACTCATAATCAGCTGTCCAGATGGACCTTTAAACTTGGTGATGCTCTCGCTGTTATCAACGATCGTAGGGGCTATAATGCCGGACTGCTCAGACAAGACCTCACGTAGCTCCAAGCCCGCTCTAATCGACTCTGATAAGGACAGTTTGTTGTAGTCCTTGCCATCCATCTGCACGACAAATGATGGCTTGATCTCGCCGTTTTTCTGAGTTTCAAAGAGTCTCACTGATAGAGTCTCAAAGAGGGCTTGTACTTTTTCGCCCTGTAGCTCGGCTTCTTTGGCCAAAAATGCTTTCACAGCATCCAGAATAAAAATGGACTCGTTCAGATCATCGATCGTTTGTTTTTTATGATCTTTGGCTGCGCTAACCTGATCATTTAGTCGTTTGTATTCTTGATGGGAACGAACCTTCTTTTGTAAATCAGGGATCTGACGATCAACCGCTATAAAAGCTTGTTTAGCTTCTTCTGGTTCCACATATTGCAATTCCTCAAGCGCTTCAAAAATAGCTTCTTTTTGTGACACCAGCGCTTTATGCTTAGTCAAATAGGTTTTCTTTTTACTTTCTAATACTTCTTCCGCCGTTAGTTTTGAATCTTCGTCCAACTCCTGCCCACAGCAACGACAATGCGTCTTGATAACCTCTTCCTTTATTGGACCCCATCCCTCTTTAGAGACATCAATCTTTGCTTTAACGTTCTCCAATTCTGAGAGTTTGTCTTTGTAAGGACGATTGGTCTTCTCAACGTTTTCCCAAGCTGTTTCAAGCTCACGGGATTTGTCTTCTAATTCCTGTAGCTGTTTCAAAGTTTCATCGTTGTCAGAATCTACTTCAATCATTCCAAGCATATTTTCATATGTCTGAATGGATCCGTCAGCACGATGGGCTTCCTTTTCCAATTTATTTTTGCGCTCTGAGTGTAATTTTTTGAGATCATCCAGCGTATACTTTTTGATAAGACTGGCTAGCTTGTCCGCTTGTAGTTTAGGCAATGCCGCTAGCACCTCTTTATTAGCAGGTGGGGTCACGTATTGCAGGACCATTGACCGCTGTTTTTCCCAGTGAAGCGTAAAGAAGTAATGCGGGTTGTACAGCGAAAAGAACAGCTCTTTTTCGAACAGAGAATCCACCAGTTCCGAGAATTCCGTCGCTTTTTTAGGGACCTCATTGATCCAAACCTTGTTCTTGCCTTTGACGATCCCCCGCTCGAGCAGAATGTCTTTACCGTCAACATTTAGAAGTAATGAAACCTTTGACTCATCAAACTCGTAATTAACAGGTGACGGATCCATCTTGCTTCCAACGGCATCTGTGCCGTATAATAACCAACAAGCACTAAACAAAATAGTTGATTTACCCACGCATTGTCGCCAGATATCTCTGTTACCTCGCCAAAGTTAACGTGGAGATGCTGGTGGCTTTTGTGGTTATTGAGAGTAAGTTCCTTAAATAATACCTTCAAAATACCCCTCCTAAAGTTTGTCAAATTCTTCTTGTAGCAAAGCGACTTCTTTGTCAATCTCATTGGATAAGGTTTCTTCTAAAGAAAGAACAAATCTTATATTATCCTTTCTCTCTATAAAACTTGCATAAAGATCATTTCCGTTAGATAAAGCGACTTTATGAATAGATGAACAGTGCTTCTCCTTTATCTCCAGCAAATGATCAACTTCAGCTTTTATTGCATTTCCTTTCTTAACCCGCTCTTCCATATAAAGAAGCGTTTTTTCGTCCAAACTCATTACCTCCCCTTCTTACTCATTTCTTGCTATCGCTGCATTGGCCCACATAACTGTCTCTTCAAGCTTAGTCATGGCTAATGACTTTTCTCGGCTGTTCGGGCATTTTCCGTCAATTAACATAGCCAAGATTAAAGCTTCATTACGGATTTTCTGGTACCTCGAAATTTGTTCTTGTGTAGGACTGTGATGCGTGAAGTTGTTTTCGATTTGCTTATTCATGGTTTCACCTCCTCAAATTAATATGAACATGCAGACAAACCAGCTTGCGATCGCTACGAGGATGATTGGAGCTTCGTACTGTTCGTGTGGATTTTTAGCGCTCATTGCAAGCGACCTCACAACGTCTGTTAAGCTCAGTTTTGTATGACATGAGTCGGTTATGACGGTATGGATTTAAGCTGCGGAATGATCCGTTTACCTTGCGTAGATAAAAGCTGATACGTGCATCTAGTGGTTTCATGAATGGTTGCCTCCTAATAATTTGTCTTGTATTTCCGTCATTTTTTAGCAAAATAAAAATCCACTTCTAATACCTCTGCAATCTTAGATAAGGTGGAAACGCTGGGTGTATATCTGCCGTTCTCTATGTCTGAAATGTAGTTCCGAGACATTTTTGTTCGTGAGGCCAACTCCCCTTGAGTCATGCCCGTTTTGTCTCTTTCATAACGAATACTTTTGCCAAGCTCTTTAGGATCGATCATGTTGTCACCTCCTGTGCATATTAATGTATTGTATTTCCGTCATTGAGTAAACTCTTAAAATCGACTAAATTAAAGGATTAGAGAGGATATATAGAGTTTTTACTTGTATATCCGTCTATTTTCTAAAAATTACTAGTATTTCCGTCTTTTGAGTACTTGTATATCCGACTGTAAAGGGTATATACTGTGTATTACAGTGATATAAATTAATTTCTTTAAAATCAAATTAAATTTACTTTAGTTAGGGGGAACCAAAAAATGTCAAACGAAAACAACATTAAAGAAATGCGGAAAGCGGCTAAATTGACACAGAACGACTTGGCTAAAAAAGCTGGTATATCAAGGTCTTACCTCGCTGATGTAGAGAACTTTAGGTATAATGCTAGCTTAAGTGTGGTAAAAAGAATCGCTTCTGTTTTAGGGGTATCTATAACTGAACTAGTGGAGGATCATGAGTCAGAGGAAATACTACTGAGGTATAATGACGATCAAAAAAATATGCACAAGAAACTAGATAATATTCTGCCTTTGTTGACAAATGTAACTGGCATATTCCACGAAGAAGTACGTGATGACTTAGTATATTATATTAGTTTAAGCGAATATAATTTGAGTGGGCAATTCAATACTGCGGACGAATATTATCATTTTGAGGAAAGATACAAGAAGTATCTAGAGGACAAAGAAGATTTTAACAACAAGGATATTGAAGAGCTCCAAAATGAATTTGATAATAAGCTAAATGCAAAAACAATCAAGCAATCTTTTGCAGATAATGATTATGAAAATCAAATTGCAATTTTAGAAGCGTTAGAATTTATCATCGAACGACATGAGCTCCAATCTCCAAATAATAATGAGCGTATGTTAATAAACTCAATAGAGCTCTCAGACGATGAAACCATTAAGAACCTGTCAATGACGTTAGACGGTAAAGAAGTAACTGAAAAAGAAGCACAAGCATTTATTTCTTACTTGCGCTCTGTTCGGCAATTTGATTCCGAATAGCTCTCAAATCTTCAACGTTAATTCCTAAAATGTATGAAACCTTGTTTAAATTAACCTCTTCGTTGCTCATCAGATCACCTCAAGTAATTACATCGTGACATAATCGTTTTTAAAGTCTCGTTTTGAGACATTAAACCTCTAACCTTGCTGTCCGATATATCCTTTAGATCTAGGGGGTAACGGTCAAATGCACACAAGGTTGGCAGATCTACGCAATCAACATAATTTAGGACAAAAACAAGTTGCGGATATTATTGCGTTGCCAGGAATACGTACGGTAATTATGAAACAGGCGAACGGCAGATGCCTTATGAATCATTGATTATGCTCGCTGATCATTACAGGGTATCGATTGATTACTTACTTAACCGCACTGACACGCCTTTCATGGCTGAGCGTTATACAGATGAAGAATTAGAAGTGATGCAAGAGTTCCTTAATTTGTACAAGTTTATCAAAAACAGGTACTAGTGCCCTCCTAAAGAGAGGGTTTGTTTTTACAGTATATACGAACATACATTCCCTGTCTAGGATAGATTTCACACATATTCACAATTTTCACCCCCAAAAGTCCTCGAAGTTAACATCATATCCCTCCTCCCTCAGAGTATTAAGAAGCTTGCTCCCGTTCTTTATCGACGGTGCATTTTCTGAGTCCTTACACAACCGACTGATTGTATTCCGATTTACCCCACTCGCCACGGACAAGTCTGTCTGCGAGATAGAATGCTTGTCTATAAACTGACCAAATTTGGATCTTTTTTTGCCTAGTCCCACGCTTATCACCTCTGGAAACAGTCATGTCCATTTATCTGATTTTAATACCCATCTATGTGATAAATGTAAAAGTAGTGTGAAACATGTACAAGCGTACCTGCATAAGATCATCCATAGCCGTTGCCACGGTAGGCAAAAGCGATATGCTTGTCTATCAACTTTAGTAGCTGCCAAAGCATCTACCACAGTCTCCCTACCGTGGTTTTCGGTTGATTTAAGTTGATATGGCAATAATCCCAAGATCTGTTTAAAGCAACGCAGAGGGAGCGTAAGCGAGCGACGTTTGCTGGCTGAGCCCCACCACTACATTGGAGGGATTTAGTATGCATGATGCGATTATTAATGGGTACATCATTGTTGTTGGTTCTGGCGTTGGACTTATAGGCATGGCCTTGTCCGAGAGAAGCACAGTGAGGCGAAACAGTAACTTGGCCAAAACCATTGCTCAAACCGTTGATTATGCCATACCATGGCTCACTATTGGCGGGCTAGTTCTGTTTGTATATCTAAACCCATTGGTGTCTTTTTGATGAAACGGCGTTATAAGAAAAATTTCATCGTCTACTCATCGACTGCTTTTACACAGCCGGCATTTGTCTGCATTACAAAAGCGGAAAGTACGAGAAGTACATCTATCCTAAAATCCATGATATTGATGTCACTGAGTATCGTTTGAGATACGTTTTTACGTTGCCAAATGGCATGGATCCAAAGGATGTTCTCAAAAAAGAATTCGTCTTTCGTCAGTTCTTCGGTCGCTCTTTAGAGCTTTCCGGAGACGATATAAAATCCTTCACGCTTACCATTTTCGACAGGACTCTCAATCAATCCTTTAAATTCTTAGCTGGTAAATCTGTCCAATTAATAGATCAAAAGGCGCTCGGTATATATGCAGGAAAAAATATTTATAACCAAGATGTGGTATATGACATGACCATACACCCGCATTTACTAATTGCTGGAGAAACGGGGTCTGGTAAATCCACTCAGCTCCGTAGCATTATCACTACATTTATTTTGTGTTTTGATCCTACACAATTACAGATATACATGGCTGATTTAAAGCGATCGGAGTTTCACCTTTTCAGACAGATAGCTCATGTTCAAAGTGTTGACGTGTCTGCTGAAGCTCTTAGGGGGACCCTGGAGGGATTGAAAAATGAGTCCTTACGTCGTGGAGATCTTCTGGATAAACATGAGGTCACACACATCCATGATCTGCCAGAGAAACTGCCGTATATCGTCCTGTGCATCGATGAGGTGGCATTGCTCCAAAGGGATAAATCCGTTATGGCGATCATTGAGGATCTGTCTGCTGTGGGTCGTGCGCTTGGCATCTTTTTAATTCTGTCTATGCAGCGTCCTGACAGCAAAGTAATGGACGGTAAGCTCAAAGTAAACCTCACTGTTCGTATGGGCTTTCGCACGGCTGATGCCATTAACAGCCGGATCATCGGCACCAAAGGATCTGAGCAGATTGAGTCTAAGGATAAAGGCAGGATGATTATTAAGCTGGAGCAGTTACAGGAGGTGCAGGCTCCTTATTTGAGTGAGGGTGAAGCTAAAAGGCTGTTAGCCCCTTACAAGGTGGAAAAGCCAGCAGAAGAGACCGTGGACACCTCCCCTTCCATCCCTGCTGATCAGCCTAAAAAAGAAAATAAAATATTTGGGGTGTTGAAGCATGAGAGACCGTGATAAGGCGATTGTGAGCGATTTGCAGAGGTTTAGGGTTATGAGCCGCGACCAGATTATAAAGCTTCATTTCGGGGAATTGAGGCAGTCAGTGAAGGTGTGTAATGCTGTGCTAAAAAGACTGCGTAGAGACGGTCGTATAAAGCAGTCACCGGTTATAATCAGTACTTTTATATGCCGGCCGAGAGCAAGATCAAAACGGACAGCACCAAGATGCCACACTTTATGGCCATCACCGATTTTTATATTGAATGCTGCAAACATGAGACACCTGCCCTCTTTGAGGTGGAGCCAAGCTAGGCGTTAAGGGAGGCATTGAACCGGATGTGCTGATGATCTGGAAGGACTCTCCCTTCTATGTTGAAATCCAGCGCACACAATACAGCCAAAAGGTCTTTGATCAAAAGGTGCAACGTTATGAATCACATTACTATGGAGGGTCTTGGAAATCATTTGATTGGCAACCTAGCAATCCTTATTTTCCGCACATATGGGTGATCACTGAAACCAATTACAATGTGGACCGTACATCTTTATCAATACTACAGTCACGATCTGTTAATGATCTGTTTGCTCATACAGTCTAAATCCATTACTATTGGAGTAATTAATAACAATTTATGGGAGGATTTCATGAAGAAGTATCTTTTATTTATAGGTATTTCGGTATTGCTTACTGGCTGTGTAAGGTATGAGGGTGGCGAGCCCGTTGATCCCGTGGACGAAGTTAATGATGACGCGTCTGTATCCGAAGAAGATGATGATTCCGAAAGCTTTGCTGATCGATTAGCTGAGAATGAAGTTACAGATGAAGAAATAGATGAAATCATGGATGATGGGGATGAGAGTGAACCTTCAGGCACATCCGAACAAAACCCAGAAATGGCTGCCGAAGACATGGACTGGTTAGTTGAAGACAACGAATATATAAATAGTATCAGTACGAGAAATAACGATGATGATTGGGAACACATTTCTGTGTATGTAGAGAATGATGTGGCTCTATATTCCGATGCAGAAAAGCAAGAACTTGCTGAGGATGTCGGCCTCGGAATAACAACGATGGTTGAAACTTGGGGATATGACTCACCGAGAGTAACATTCTATTATCGAGATGATTCTGTAATGGCTGAATCAGATTTCTTTAATGAGGGGTATGAAATTAATGAGTGAGGTGTCACTGTATGGATTTGAATAGAATTAAAAGCACTGTAAATGCACGAATTATTAATTTGGATAATGATTATGAAATTGCATCCATAGGGATATCTAGTTATGGTAAATATAATAGAATATCAAAGTCACATAAGAGATTGAATAGTATTGTTGGAAGTAATAGTGCTGCATATCTTGATTTAGAAGACTACGGCTTAGAAGAGTGCATCCTGGTCTACGGTCAACAAATTGAAAACGAGGATCAAGGTTTGCACCGCTTAGAAATTAGTGATGAGTTAATTATATATAACACTATAATTTTTTTCGGTAAAAACGAAAGTTATCTAGGTAACTTTCCACAGCAACAAGAGGAACTTCTACATCAGTTCCTTGCCAAGTATGTGTTAGAGAATTAAAAGCCCTGAAAAGGGCTTTTTCATTTCCGAGTATTATTTATATTTTAAATCAAAACCAATTTCCTCCCAAAAAGAGAGAATACAGTAAAACATACTGTCCAATACGGATTGGCTACCCCAGTTAGGATATGAGACATACAGTTCTTTAAGAATCTCGCCAAACTCATTCAAGAATCTGTTTAATATAGGATCATTGTAACTTATATCCATTTCATAAAAATGATCATATCCTAACAAATGCGCAACTCTGTATAAAATTCCGTCAGTAGAAAGAACCAATTCTTGCAAACATTTATCATTATCTTGATGTATTAGAAATCCTTCCTTTATTTCACTAACCTCAGAATTAAATTTGTCTATTTGGTATTCAAGTTCTACCTTTGAATCATATATCACATACTTATTGGCAGTTGGACTAGATAAGACATTAGCTATATATTCTCCCCAAATTATTTCAATTAGAGAGTAAATGCCGAATTTTACTGGATGATTACATTCATTCAATATGTTGGTGAAAAAAGCTTCGGTATTTTGATTATCATACACGTGTACTAATTCATGATGAATAAAATGTTGAGCTCTTCCTTGTTTCCAAACATCATCACTATTTAAATCATTTACTATTTCGCTATTTAAGAACATAGCTTGGGAAAATTTATGATTCAAGGGATATGAGATAACTTTTCCTGCAATTTCACCAGATCTATGCCCACTTTGCCCATCTTGCAGATACTTTTCTTGGAAATCAATTACATCTTTACTGATATCTTCAGAAACTACTACATCATTTAAGCTTGTTATGTCTAAATCTTTAGCTAGCTCCAATATCATATATTTTAAAGTCAATCCCAAATCTTCCTCATCGTGAATATTCATTATGATGTTCAACTTAATCCTCCTTACTCTCAAATGATTTAACCATTTCTTCACTTTGAACTTCCATTTTCATGTAATTCATTGTTAGTTCGAGCAACAACTTCAGGTCATCAATATCTTTATCTGGCCACTTTCTTTTAAAATGAGTTTCATCATTACCAATCCACGCAGCCTTTTCTGCATTGTCCCTGATTCTTGTGTTCTCGAAATTTTCTTTTATACAGGCCATCAAACTCATTTTCTCGATTCGTTCTCGATCACAACCTATAATTTCAATACTATAATCTTTGATTAAGAACTCAAGAGATTTTCTGTAACCCATTCCGGCAACATGGATAAGGCGGTCTTGTTCAGCTAAGTGAGCTTGATTATAAATTTCCTCGAACTCTGATGAAAATGACTTAATCTCATCTGCTACTTCTATACGTTCTGGAAAATTCGGCATCGAAAAATTATATTGCCAATCGAAATACATCGAATTTACTTTTTTGTAATGGCTCAAGAATAAAATATTACACTTATTATTGGTGCATTTGTGCACACATTCAACTAATTCCGTTGTTAGATCCTTTTGGATCAGAGCCATAATAAATTCAGGAATTTGTCTTATATTACAAATTGGACAATAATCTGGATGTCTGTCTAATGTAATAGTTGTCCTAGCTCGTGTTTGTTTATTCGCACAATCGATTTCAACAGCCATGGAACTCCCCCTAAAATTTAAAACAAGCCCAGATCTTATGATCACGGGCTCTTATATGAACAGTACACCATGTCCTGTTCGACTCTCTCAATTACAAATTTACAGACTTTTATACTAGGGGTCAATGAATTTTGGAATATTTTCCCGAATTTTGAAGAAGGATATGGAAGGGGACAAGATAAAGGACCTCAATAAAGCCCGTGCTGGTTATGACGCGGGCTTTATTACATAAAAAAAGACCCCCACAGAAGTGAGGGCTAATTGCTCGATAAACACCGAACAAATGATGGACTTTCATTGTATCATTATCGGACTATATTCACACCATTTTTAGCAGATGCAACATTTGCCAATGTTATTTTTCTTCCCTTTCTTTTCTACCCAAATGGTCGTCAATTGTGAACGAGTCACAAGATCATTTGGTTCTCGCCATTCACAAGACCCCGTTCAGTGTAGTCCTCCCAATCCTCTCTATGCACTTCATATACATCCGAATCATTTGGCATCATATCAATGTGCACTTTAAGCGTAATAAAATCAGCCATGCGCAGCTCTTTTTTCTCGTACTGATCCAACCACCTCTTGTCGATATGATCCCGATCAACAGCCCGTTTCAACATCTTATGTGCTGATTCCCTTAAAGAAGGACTGCTTGGCCAAAAAATTACATTCTTCAAATCTTCCGCCTCCTCATCTTTCATTGCAATGATTAGTGCATCAAGTTTTTCTTGAGTAGCTGGACCAGGAACGCCATAAAAGCGACCACTCGGACTACTGATACCATGCTTGCGTTGGAAGGATTGAACAGCTAATAGTGTCTCATCACCAAAATGTCCGTCAGCACCAAACCTAGGTAGTGATTCGCCTACAGCAATGAGCTTATCTTGTAACTCTCTTACCTCTTGTCCGCTTTTACCCATCCATACATTAGCAGGAGCAGGAGCTTCCTTTGCAGTAACCAACGCTAAAAAGCGATTCCAGGGGAAGTTTCTTCCGGGGCATGAAGTGCTGCCCACATCTCTGTGCCGCTGGAAATTGGAGTTAATTAGTGCAAACTCTTTTGCTGATTCTTGCCGAACGAACTTGGCAAATTCGATCAACAAATCATCATCCACATACTCGATGTCATAATTACCTTCTAGGCAATAGCCAAACGAGTCATGGTTATGACCGGCTGCATGAGCACCTTGATTCTTGCCACGAAGGATATAGGCTGTTTTGTCTTTGTGCATGTAATGCGTGTATCCAGCACCGCTCCAACCTTGTCCACGATGCTGATTGTGTACCTGTAAATACGAGTATCTGACTGCTGCGGGGTGATGGATAATACCGCGTCTGATGTTACGCATCCTAGATAAGTTACCCCAATTCAAACGGGGTGTTTGCACTCTGACCACTTTAAATCACTCCTCTCGACATAAAAAATATGCCTCATTTGGCGTTGGTTAGGTTCTGCCTTTTGAGCGCTTCTTTTTGTGCTTTACCACGTGCAGTCACATAGTTATTTTTAAACCAAGCAACAGCTGCGGCAATACCAGTAATAATCGTTGCAATAACCTCCGTGTGCTGCTCCTCGGTTCCAGGGATAACGTATAGTCCAGCTGATGCTAAAAACTGATTGATCAATGCCACAACTAGCACGGCCGTTCTAATAAAAGTTCCTTTATCCATCTTCATTTTTCATTCTCCCCTCAGTAATTTGGTAAATAATTTAGTAAGAACGTAACAATAACCGTTATAATGCCAGTGCCACCTAATGCGGCAGCACCTACACCAAACCAACCTTTAAGGCTGATGGTCTTGATTTCGTGCTCCTGAGCTCTTGATGACTCAATGTTCTCTAGCCTTCTACCATGTTCATTCTGAATTTGGTTTATTGAGGAATTGAGATGTTCCTGCGCTTTAGTAAGCTCCCGAATAGCTGCAGTATTGGAATCAGTGGTATCAGCAATGCGAGTGAGAAGCTTTTCTTGATTCTCTGCCGCACGATTGGTGGCGTCTGTTATGCGTTTAAACTGATCAACCATCTTGCGCTCAGTAGCTGCATCCCCCTGAATGATTTCTTGAGAGATCGCCATGCGTTCTTTTTTAAATTTGTCCCACGTCACGGGGTCTGTGCCGCTGCGCGTATTTGCTTGATCCACATAAACACCCCCGGTCCTGTGATACATAACATGTTGATGCCTAAAAACACCATTTGTCTTACTACTGTAATGAGTGACTCTGCTGTCAAAATAACAATGGCTGTATGCAGGCATAGCAACAGCACTCCTGCAAGTCCTGCCAGCACGTACAACGCCCATATTGTGGATTTATGCTCCAAAAACTTGATTAGCTGACCAAGACCCAGCCAGATTTGCAATAGCGAAACGAGTAAGAACAAGATACCCAGGAGGTCCATATCAAAATAACGCTGGATGTATTCGTATGGTCGTATACCGCTTATCTCATCTTCCGTCATCGTAATAAAGAGCACCCCAGACGGGGCGAGCCATGCCCCAGATACAAGTAAAAATGCAGCAACCACTTTTGAGATTGCTGCATCAGACCTGATATATGCTTTACCGTCTTCCATGTACCACCACCTCATTTCACCCATAAAAAATACGCCCTACTCGGCGTTGATTAGATTGATTAATTCATTGTATTCTGCTTCGCTCACTCGATCGTTAAGAAGGAAAATATCCAGCTTCATTTTCAAATCTTCTTTTTCATAGTTCCCATTCGCAATTAGTCTTTTACATGTTGTATACGTCATTATTAAAGCCCCATTTCTATAATTGATATTCTAAAATCTTGATCAACCAAGTAACTGTCTTGCTCTCCTTGCGATTGTTTGAGGTCTTTTATTTCTTGGAGTAACTGTTGTTCTTTGGCTGGAAATGAGTGCGTCCTTTTATCAGACACGAGCAACCCCTCCTAACACCTTCGTAATCCTTCGCACTTCGTCGCCGTCAGGCTGAGTCATCTCGAATTTCAACTCAATCTCTGCGGACTCTGACAACTGTATCGAAAACTGGTCTTCGTTGCCTTCGGTTTCCTTCTCCATTTCTTGATCGTTGGCAAATGCGGTGATCGTAACGTTGTCATCCCTCTGCACCCATACGATCAATTCGTCGGTTTCTCGGTTGATGCGGTAGATGGCGGTGGATTCTTCTAGTGGGATTTCTTCGCCTTCTTGCCAATGACCACGAAAAACTATTCTTGGGTTTTCTCCTTTAGACACAGAAGTAATAAGTGGTGGTGAATTGTCTAAGAATTTTAGGTTGAATTGCGGGTCATATAAAGAGTGAGGATGATAATGATCCCTTCCCATATCAATGGCTTCCAAGTTGCTGATTGTTAACCTTTTCCATTCGCCCCCCTCTAAGTAAGCAACATAATTAGAAGGAGCTGTATTATTTGGATTACCAAAAGCTGAAAATACAATATAAACATTGTTATCACTATCTACAGTTATAGAACCATTTGCCATACCGTTATTTGACAGTGATAGAACTTCCGTCTCCCAATTCTGCCCACCGTCCTCAGACTTACTGTAATAAATAACGTGATTGTCATAGTCCGCATGCTCACCATGCCACGCTACGTGT